>NZ_JBYMAP010000110.1:0-14342 GCF_057766305.1 Methylomonas sp. BG-2
CTCCGTGATGTCATTTTGGCCACGCAGATCGTCTAATATCAAAATATCTCTCCGGACGACTAAAATAGCCCCGAACCACTTTTGTTTTCTAGAATTCACGGTTGACGATTCGAGCAGGGTCTTGCTGTGATAAATTTATTAAGTATCTGATGTGTATGAATAAAATTAAAGTGCTCTTTGTCTGCATGGGCAACATTTGCCGATCGCCAACGGCGGAAGGTGTGTTTGCGAACTTGATCGAAAGCCATAATTTGGCCGATCGCTTTCAAGTCGATTCCGCCGGCACGCACGCTTATCATATCGGCGACGCGCCGGATTTACGGGCTCAAAAGGCGGCCCGCGATCGCGGCGTGGAATTGAAGCACCTGCGCGCGCGCAAGGTATCGGCGGCGGATTTTGTCCATTTCGACCACATATTGGCGATGGATGGCGAGAACCGGGATAATCTGACCGAGCTGTGTCCGCCGGATCATCGGCATAAAATTCGCTTGTTTTTGGAATTTGCACCGCATTTATTGGAGCACGAGGTTCCCGATCCGTATTACGGCGGCAGCTACGGCTTCGAACGGGTATTGGATTTGGTCGAACAAGCCTCCGAAGCCTTTCTGGAGTCGCTACGTCAGGCCGGTCGTTTGTAACCATCCAAAAAGGAGTTAGGGCATGGCTATAGTGGCAAACACGGTTGCTTATCTGGATCAAGAGACCTTGCTGGAAGGGTATTTCGCTTACGACGACGCAGTTGCCGGCCAGCGGCCACTGGTGTTGATTCATCACGCTTGGGGCGGGCGGGACGAATTTGTCGCCGGCAAGGCTCGCAAATTGGCGGAATTGGGATATTTGGGCTTTGCCGTCGATATGTACGGAAAAGGCGTGTTGGGCAGCGGCCCGGATGAAAATGCCAAGTTGATGCAGCCCTTCATGGCGGATCGCGGCTTACTACAGAGGCGGACGCTGGCGGCGCTGGCGGCGGCCAAACTATTGCCGTGGGCTGACAACCGCAAAATTGCAGCGATCGGCTTTTGTTTCGGCGGTTTGTGTGCGCTCGATTTGGCCAGGACCGGCGTCGATATTCAAGGCGTGGTGGCCTTTCACGGCCTGTTCGCGCCGCCCGCCAACATTCCGGAGCCGGTGATTAAAGCCAAGGTCCTGGCCTTGCACGGTCACGACGATCCGATGGTGCCGATGGAGCAGGTCATCGCGCTGCAAGCCGAGTTGACCCAGGCCGGCGCCGATTGGCAATTGCACAGTTACGGACATACCCTGCACGCGTTTACCAACCCGGTCGCCAACAATCCGGGGTTCGGCACGGTCTACCAACCGCTCGCCGACCGGCGTTCCTGGCAAGCGATGCAAAACTTTTTAGAGGAGATTTTTGCCTGACGTGGTTTGGGGCCGTTTGCTATAATTGCCGGCTCTAAAAACCTGTCGGTACTGAGTAAATGGAATTGACAACTCAGGCCCACCCGTCGATGCGCTTGCCATCGACCGCTATGGAATCACGGACCCATGTCAGACTTCGCTAAAGAAATCATTCCTGTCAATCTCGAAGACGAGATGAAACAGTCCTACCTCGATTACGCGATGAGCGTCATCGTCGGCAGGGCACTTCCCGATGTCAGAGACGGCCTAAAGCCGGTGCACCGCCGGGTACTGTACGCGATGAGCGAACTGGGCAACGACTGGAACAAACCGTATAAAAAATCCGCCCGGGTCGTCGGCGACGTGATCGGTAAATACCACCCTCACGGCGATACCGCAGTTTACGACACCATCGTCCGAATGGCGCAACCGTTTTCGCTACGCTACATGCTGATTGATGGTCAGGGTAACTTCGGCTCTGTGGACGGCGATTCGCCGGCGGCGATGCGGTATACCGAAGTGCGGATGGCGAAAATTTCCCATGAGTTGCTGGCCGATCTGGACAAGGAAACCGTCGATTTCGTCGCCAACTATGACGAATCCGAATCCGAACCCACGGTGTTACCGACCAGGGTGCCAAACCTGCTGGTCAACGGCTCTTCCGGTATCGCGGTCGGCATGGCCACCAATATCCCGCCGCACAACCTCGGCGAAGTGGTCGGCGCTTGTTTAGCCTTGATCGAAAATCCCGATTTGACGATCCCCGAGCTGATAGGGATCGTACCCGGTCCGGATTTTCCGACCGCCGGCATTATTAACGGCGCGTCGGGCATACACGAAGCGTATGCCACCGGCCGCGGCCGAATCTATCTGCGCGCCCGTTGCCATTTCGAGGACATCGGCGACAGTGGCCGCCAGGCCATCGTCACCACGGAACTGCCGTACCAGGTCAATAAAGCCCGCTTGCTGGAAAAAATCGCCGAATTGGTGAAGGAAGGTAAGTTGGAAGGCATTTCCGGGCTGCGCGATGAATCGGATAAGGACGGCATGCGGATGGTCGTCGAATTGCGGCGCGGCGAAGTGGCCGACGTAGTGTTGAACAATCTCTACAAACAAACCCAGTTGCAGACCGTATTCGGCATCAACATGGTGGCTTTGTACGACGGTCGGCCGCATTGCATGAATTTGAAGGACATTCTGGCCGCCTTTATCGACCATCGCCGCGAAATCGTGACGCGCCGGACCATATTCAACCTGCGCAAGGCGCGCGAGCGGGCGCATATCCTGGAAGGCTTGGCGGTGGCGCTAGCCAATATCGACGAGATGATCGAACTGATCAAAACCTCGCCGAATCCGCAGGAAGCCAAAACCGGCCTGTTGGGCCGCTCCTGGAATGCCGGTCTGGTGGCATCGTTGTTGGACCGCGCCGATGCGGATCGCTCGCGCCCGGAAGACCTGCCCGCCGAATTCGGTTTGGCGAATGGTCAATACCGGCTGTCCGAAAACCAGGCTCAAGCCATTCTGGATTTGCGTCTGCATCGCTTGACCGGTCTGGAACAGGAAAAAATCGTCAACGAGTATCGGCAATTGCTGGAATTGATCGACGAATATCTGTTCATCTTGGGCAGCGATGCGCGGTTGATGGAAGTGATCAAGGAAGAATTGGAAGAAATCAAAAACCAATACGCCGACGCGCGCCGAACCGAGATCGTTCAAGATTATTCCAACCTGACCGCTGAAGACCTGATCACCGAGGAAGACATGGTGGTGACGATGTCGCATGAGGGTTATGTCAAAACCCAGCCGCTGACCGACTACAAAGCGCAACGGCGCGGCGGTCGCGGTAAATCGGCGACGGCGACCAAGGAAAACGATTTCATCGAAAAACTGATCATTGCCAACACTCACGACACCATCTTGTGTTTCTCGTCGCGCGGCAAGGTCTATTGGCTGAAAGTGTACGAGTTGCCGGTAGCCAGCCGAGCTTCGCGCGGCAAGCCTTTCGTCAATTTGCTACCGCTGGAAGAGGGCGAACGCATCAACGCGATGCTGTCGGTGCGCGAGTACAGCGAGGACAAATACGTGTTCATGGCGACGATGGCCGGTACTGTCAAGAAAACGCCGCTGACTGAATTCGCGTTCCAATTGGCGAAAGGCAAAATTGCGATCGATTTGCGCGATAACGATACTTTGGTTGGCGTCGCGCTGACCGACGGCCGGCAAAACGTCATGTTATTCAGCAGCGACGGCAAGGCAGTCTGTTTCAACGAGAGCGACGTACGTTCGATGGGCCGGGTCGCGGCCGGCGTGCGAGGGATTCGTTTACAAGAAGGTCAAAAAGTGATCTCGCTGATCGTCGCCAGCGAGGGAACGGTATTGAATATCACCGAAAACGGCTACGGCAAACGGACTAAACTGGAAGAGTTCACCCAGCATAAGCGCGGCGGTCAAGGTTTGATTGCGATTCAAACCTCCGAGCGCAACGGCGCGGTGGTTGGGGCTGTGCTGGTCAACGATACCGACGAAATCATGCTGATTACCGACGGCGGCACCCTGGTTAGAACCCGCGTCAACGAAATTTCGGTGGTGGGTCGCAATACTCAGGGCGTCACGGTGATTCGCCTGGACAAGGGCGAGAAAGTGGTTGGCGTCGATCGCATCGAAGCATTGGGCGACGAAGAAGGCGATCTCGACGAGGAAAATCCGGATAGCGACGCGGCGGCATCGCCGGGAGAGGAAGAATAATGGCCAGGATTTATAACTTCAGCGCCGGTCCGTCGATGTTGCCGGAACCGGTACTGCTCCGGGCACAACAGGAAATGTTGGATTGGCAAGGCAGCGGCATGTCGGTGATGGAAATGAGCCATCGAGGCCCGCAGTTCCTGGCCATTGCCGAGCGGATGAAGAACGATTTGATCGAACTGCTGGCGGTTCCGACCAATTACCAAGTGTTGTTTCTGCAAGCCGGCGCCAGCGCGCAATTTGCGATGATTCCGCAAAACATCCTGAACGGCAAAACTAAAGCCAGTTACGTCAATACCGGCGCTTGGTCTAGCGCGGCGATCAAGGAGGCCGGCAAATATTGCGAAGTCCAGGTGGCGGCCAGCGGCGAATCGACCGCGTTTACGACGATCCCGGCTTACCCGGACTGGCGGGTCGATCCGGCGGCCGCTTACTTGCACTACACCTCCAACGAAACGATACACGGCGTCGAATTCAACGACATTCCGGACGCCGGCGACTTGCCGCTGGTTTGCGACATGTCGTCGAATATCCTGTCCAGGTCGGTCGATATTGGCCGTTTCGGCTTGATCTACGCCGGGGCGCAGAAAAACATGGGACCGGCCGGCGTCACCGTGGTCATCGTTCGCGAGGATTTGGTCGGCTTGGAAGCCAAGAATACGCCGGCCGTGTTCAGTTACGCTCAGCAGGCCAAGGCCGATTCGATGTTGAACACCCCGGCCACCTACAACTGGTATTTGCTGGGTTTGACGCTGCAATGGCTGAAAGAGGAGGGGGGCGTTAGCGCGATCGAGCAACGCAACATCCGCAAGGCCAACAAACTTTACCAAGCCATCGACGATTCCGCTCTGTACCGCAATCCGGTCTTTCCGGCCTACCGTTCACGCATGAACGTTCCCTTCGTACTGCAAGATCCGGCCCTGGACAAGATATTTCTCGCCAAGGCCGAGCAAAACGGCTTGAGCACGCTAGCCGGCCATCGTTCCGTGGGCGGCATGCGTGCCAGCATCTACAACGCGATGCCGGAAGCCGGCGTCGATGCGTTGATCGAGTTCATGGCCGAGTTCGAGCGTACCCATTAAGGCTTATGACCGCGATCATTCCTTTGTCCGAACTGCGTCAGCGCATCGACGCGATCGATCGGCAGATTCTCGACTTAGTCAATCAGCGCGCCAATTGCGCGCTGGAAGTGGCGCGTACCAAGCAGGCGGAGGGCGAGACCGGCAGTTTTTACAGGCCGGATCGGGAGGCGCAGGTGCTGCGGCGTATCATGGAGATCAATCCCGGCCCGTTGAGCGACGATGCCGCCGCGCATTTGTTTCGCGAGTTAATGTCGGCCTGTCTGGCGCTGGAAAAACCGCTGGAAGTGGCCTTCCTCGGTCCCGCCGGCACCTTCTCACAGCAAGCGACCTTTAAGCATTTCGGCCACGCGGTCCGCGATATCCCGGTCCCGACCATCCACGAGATTTTCCAATCGGTGGAAACCGGTCATTGCCATTTCGGCGTGGTGCCGGTCGAAAACTCCACCGAGGGCGTCATCGCTCACACATTGGATCGCTTCATGACCAGTCCGCTGCAAATTTGCGGCGAAGTCGAAATCCGGGTTCATCAAAACTTGCTCGGCAAGATGGACAGTCTGGTGGGTGTCTCCGAAGTGTTTTCCCATCAGCAATCGTTGGCGCAGTGCCGGCAATGGTTGACCGCCAATCTGCCCGGCGTGCCGTGTACCGCGGTCAGCAGCAATGCCGAAGCCGCTCGCTTGGCATCGCTGGAACACGGCAAGGCCGCGATTGCCAGCCTGACCGCCGCCGAGCTTTACGACCTGAATGTCATCTCCCGGCACATTGAAGACGAAGCCAACAATACGACGCGTTTCATCGTCGTCGGACGTTTGCAACCGGTTTCCACCGGCTTCGATAAAACTTCGATCTTGGTTTCGACCGGCAACCAGCCGGGAGCGTTGCATCGGATTCTGGAGCCCTTCGCCGAGTATGGCATCAGCATGACCCACATTGAGTCCCGCCCGTCCCGTCAAGGTTTGTGGGAGTATGTGTTTTTTATCGATATCGAAGGGCATCGCGATGACGACGATGTCGCCAAGGCGCTGAAAAACTTGGAGAACAACGTCAAAATGCTCAAAGTACTGGGTTCCTATCCCAAAGCCGTTATTTAATTCGTTGAATTCATGAATCCATTTCTACAACTAGCCCTGGAAGGCGTCCAACAACTGATGCCTTACGTGCCCGGTAAACCGGCCGAAGAACTGCAGCGCGAGCTGGGTTTGAGCGAAGTCATCAAACTAGCGTCCAACGAGAACCCGCTCGGTACCGGCCGCAAGGTGGCCGAGGCGATTCAAGCTACCATGCCGGAAATCGCCCGCTACCCGGACGGCAGTGGTTATGCTCTGAAATCCGCGATTGCCGCCCGTTGGGGCGTGGATTTGGTGCAAATCACGCTCGGCAACGGCTCCAGCGAGATTTTGGAATTGGTGATGCGCACCTTCGTCGCGCCCGAGCACGAAGTAGTGTTCGCCCGGCACGCGTTTGCGTTGTACCCGATTCTGACCCAAGCGGTTGGCGCCAAGGCGGTGGTGGTGCCCGCCAAGGAGTACGGCCACGACCTGAATGCGATGCGCGCGGCGGTGACCGATCTTACTCGCGTGGTGTTCATCGCCAACCCGAACAATCCGACCGGTACTTTGCTGCCTTCTCATGCGGTGGAAGAGTTTATCGCCTCGCTGCCCAAATCCGTGCTGTGCGTGCTGGACGAAGCGTATTATGAATTCGTCGATCCGGCCGTACGCACCGAATCCATGCCGTGGCCGGAAAAATATCCGAACTTGGTTATCGCCCGTACCTTTTCCAAAGCCTACGGCCTGGCCGGCCTGCGGATCGGTTTCGGCGTGTCGTCGCCGGAAGTGGCGGACTTGCTGAATCGGGTGCGCCAGCCGTTCAATGGCAATATGCTGGCCTTGGCCGCGGCGGAAGCGGCGATGACCGACCGCGAATATTTGGCCGAGACCGTCGCGGTCAATAACGCCGGCATGGCGCAGTTGACTTCCGCCTTCGAAGGCTTGGGTTTGTCTTGGATTCCATCTTCCGGCAACTTCGTGTCGGTCGATATGCGGCAGCCGGCAATGCCGCTGTATCAGGCCTTGCTGCAAAAAGGCGTGATCGTGCGGCCGGTGGCGAATTACGAAATGCCGAACCATCTGCGGGTCAGTATCGGCACCGAGCGCGAGAATCGAATCTTCATCGATGCACTGACCCAGGTGCTACAAGGTGTTTGAGCGCCTGTGCATTATCGGCATTGGCCTGATCGGCGGCTCGATTGCCAAGGCCGCTCGTGCCGAGGGTTTGTGCCAGCAGGTGGTGGCGCTGGGGCGGGAAAAGAATCTGCCCAATATGCAACGTGCGCGGGAATTGGGCGTGGTCGATGCGTTTTATACCGATGCGGCACAAGCCATGGCCGGTACGGACTGCGTGATCATTTGCACGCCGGTCGGCAGCATGCAAGCCATCTTCGAGCAACTCAAGCCGCATTGGAATTCGCAAACGCTTTATAGCGACGCCGGCAGCACCAAGGGTAGCGTGGTCGAGGCGGCACGGGCGGTATTCGGCAAGGTGCCAAGCAATTTCGTGCCGGCGCATCCGATCGCCGGCGCCGAACGCAGCGGCGTCGAAGCGGCGAAAGTCGATTTATACAAAAACCGCCGGCTGATTTTGACGCCGTTGCCGTCCACCGACCCCCGAGCCGTGGATCAATTCAGCGCGTTTTGGCGGCGGATCGGCTCCCGCGTGTCGGTGATGACGGTCGAGCATCACGATACCGTGCTGGCCGCAACCAGCCATTTGCCGCACATTCTCGCCTTTGTCTTGGTTGGCATGCTGGGTCGCAAGGACGAGCAGCGCGAGATCTTCAAATATGCCGCCGGCGGCTTCAAGGATTTTAGCCGCATCGCCTCCAGCGACCCGACCATGTGGCAGGACATCTGTCTGGCCAACAAAAACGAAATCATTCCGTTGATTCAACAATTTCAAGCCGAACTCGGCCAAGTCGAGCGCCTGCTGCAAAACGACGACGCGTCCGCGTTGTTCGACACCTTCAGTTACGCCAAGCAAGCCCGGCAACGTTTTCTCGAAACTTTTGACGATCCCACTTAACCATTATGTCCTCATCCACCAACGTTATTTTCCAAGTCCAACCCGGCGGCAGCCTGAACGGTGAAATCCGCGTGCCCGGCGATAAATCGATGTCGCACCGCTCCATTATGCTTGGCTCGCTAGCGGAGGGCACGACCCACGTCACCGGCTTTTTGAATGCCGAGGACGCGATTTCCACGCTGGAAGCCTTCCGCGCCATGGGCGTGCAAATCGAAGGTCCGGTGAACGGCGAAGTGACGATACACGGCGTCGGTAAACACGGCCTGAAAGCGCCGGAAAAGCCGCTGTATCTGGGCAACTCCGGCACCTCGATGCGTCTGTTGTCGGGCTTGCTGGCCGGCCAGACTTTCGACACGGTCTTGACCGGCGACAAATCGCTGGAGTCGCGGCCGATGAAACGCGTCACCGTACCGTTGGCGCAAATGGGCGCCGACATCGAAACCCAACCCAACGGCACCGCGCCGCTGCATATCAAGGGCAAGGCCGGCAAACTGAAGGCCATGCATTACGATATGCCGATCGCCAGTGCCCAGGTCAAATCCTGTTTGTTGTTGGCCGGCATGTATGCCGAAGGCGAAACCAGCGTCACCGAACCGGCGCCGACTCGCGACCATACCGAGCGCATGCTGGCCGGTTTCGGTTATCCGGTGACTCGTGACGGCGCTACCGCTAAAATCAGCGCCAACGGCAAATTGACCGCGACCAATATCGATGTACCCAGCGACATTTCCTCGGCGGCGTTCTTTTTAGTGGGCGCCAGCATCGCGCCGAATTCCGACGTGATCTTGAAACACGTCGGCATCAATCCGACCCGGACCGGCGTGATCGACATTCTGCGCCTGATGGGCGCCGACATCGAAGTGATGAATGAGCGGGAAGTCGGCGGCGAGCCGGTCGCGGATTTGCGCGTGCGTTCGGCGCCACTGAAAGGCATCAACATTCCCGAGCATCTGGTGCCGCTGGCGATCGACGAATTCCCGGTATTGTTCGTCGCCGCGTCTTGCGCCGAAGGCCAAACCGTATTGACCGGCGCCGAGGAATTGCGGGTCAAGGAATCCGATCGCATTCAGGTCATGGCGGACGGCTTGCAAATCCTCGGCATCGACGCGCAATCGACCAAGGACGGCATGGTCATCAACGGCGGCCAATTGGGCAGTGGCGAAGTCGATTCCCACGGCGACCACCGCATCGCGATGTCGTTCTCGATTGCCGGTTTGCGTTCTTCTGGTCCGATCACGATTAAGGATTGCGCCAACGTCAACACCTCATTCAAGGAGTTTCCGGCATTGGCGACCATGCTTGGCTTGAAACTGGGTATCAGCTGATATGGCGGTTCCAGTATTGACTATCGACGGCCCCAGCGGGGCCGGTAAGGGCACGGTCAGTCGCGCGGTGGCACGCCTTCTGGGGTGGAATTATCTCGACAGCGGTTCAATTTACCGTTCCCTGGCGATTGCCTGCTTGCAGGCCGAGCTGGATTTAACCGATGTCGATGCGGTTTGCGATATTGCAAAGCGCATGACGCTGAGTTTTGATTGCGGCGACAATTTGCGGGTATTTTTAAACGGTCAAGACATAACCGATTTGCTAGCCACGGAAACGACCGGCAACGCGGCCTCCATTGTCGCGGCTTATCCGCCGGTACGAGCATTGTTGCTGCAAAAACAAAAGGATTTTCAACAGCTTCCCGGCTTGGTGGCCGACGGCCGCGACATGGGCAGCGTGGTTTTTCCGGATGCGCAACACAAGGTTTACTTGACCGCCAGCGCCGAAGAGCGCGGATTAAGAAGATATAAACAGTTGATTGAAAAGGGGATTGATGCTAATCTTCCGCAAATCACCCGTGAGATAGAAGAACGTGATCGTCGCGACAGTCAGCGAGCGTCCGCGCCGCTTACCGTTCCGGAAGGCGCTTTGTATATCGACTCCTCGAGTTTGACAATTCAAGAAGTCATCGATCAGGTGGTTAATCTAGTTGAATGAGATTTTTTGGCGGTTGCCGACGCTTGTCGGCGGCTTTTTATTAATTTTTTGATAAATGTGAAAACTTGTCCGTGTTTTGACAAGTTTGGGAAAGAAAAGATGGGCGAAAGCTTTGCAGAGTTGTTTGAAGAGAGTTATGCCAAGACCGAAATGCGTCCTGGCGCGATGTTGATTGGTACCGTTGTCGACATCGAAAACGAATTTGTCATCGTCAGTACACAGGCGAAATCCGAAGGTGTCATTCCAAAATGGCAGTTTTTGAATGCCGACGGCGACTTGGAAGTCAATATCGGTGACGAAATCGAAGTGGCTCTCGATTTGTTCGAAGATGGCTTGGGCGCCACTCTTCTTTCCCGCGATAAAGCCAAGAAAAGCAAGGCGTGGGCTGAACTGGAAAAAGCCTACGAGACTCAAGAAACCATCGTTGGTCGCATTAACGGCAAGGTACGCGGCGGTTTCACCGTGGCGGTCGGCGCGTTGCGCGCATTCTTGCCAGGGTCTTTGGTCGATGTGCGTCCGATTCGCGACACCACCTTCCTGGAAAACCGCGATCTGGAATTTAAAGTCATCAAAATCGACCAAAAACGCAACAACGTCGTATTGTCACGTCGTGCAGTGGTCGAAAGCGAATACAGCGCCGAGCGCGAAGAATTGGTTAAAACGCTGCAAGACGGCGCGATTGTTACCGGTATCGTCAAAAACCTCACCGATTACGGTGCGTTTATCGATCTGGGCGGCGTCGACGGTCTGTTGCACATTACCGATATGGCATGGCGCCGCGTTCGCCATCCGTCCGAGTGCGTGGAAATCGGTCAGGAAGTTAAAGTTAAAGTCCTGAAATTCGATAAAGACAAAACCCGCGTATCGTTGGGCATGAAACAGATGGATGAAGATCCATGGCAAAACATCGCCCGTCGTTACCCAGCCGGCACTCGCGTGTTCGGTAAGGTCAACAATCTGACCGACTACGGTTGCTTCGTGGAAATCGAAGAGGGCGTTGAAGGTTTGGTGCATGTTTCCGAAATGGACTGGACCAACAAAAACGTTAACCCATCCAAAGTGGTTCAATTGGGTGACGAATGCGAAGTGATGGTTCTGGAAATCGACGAAGAACGTCGTCGTATTTCACTGGGCATGAAGCAATGCCGTTCCAACCCATGGGATGAATTTGCCGCCACGCATAACAAAGGCGACAAAATCAGCGGCAAGATCAAATCCATTACCGATTTCGGTATATTCATCGGTCTGGACGGCGGTATCGACGGTCTGGTGCACATGTCCGACATCTCCTGGAATGAGAACGACGAAGAAGCGATTCGCGCCTACAAAAAAGGTGACGAAGTTGAAACCGTTATTCTGGCCGTGGATTCCGAGCGCGAGCGTATTTCGTTGGGTATCAAACAGCTGGAGCAAGACCCCTTCCAAAACTATATCGCCCTGCATGAAAAAGGCAGCTTGGTGAAAGGGACTATCAAGGAAGTCGACGCCAAAGGCGCGGTCATCACGTTGGCTGACAACGTCGAAGGCTATTTGCGCGCTTCCGAGATTCAACGTGACCGCGTCGAAGACGCCCGCACCCTGCTGAAAGAAGGCGATGAAGTCGAAGCCAAATTTATTGGCGTCGACAAGAAGACCAAATCCATTTCATTGTCCATCAAGGCGAAGGATATGGAAGAAGAATCCAACGCTATTAAGGATTACTCGTCACAAAATGCCGGTACCGCGACATTGGGCGACATCTTTAAACAAATCGACAAATAATTCGTCGACTTCGGGGGTGGCGTGGGCGTAAACCTCATGCCGCCCCTTTTTGATTATTCAGGGTTGGATGTGACAAAATCAGAATTGATAGAGGTGCTGGCCAGAAAACAGCCGCATCTTGCGCTTAAAGACGTGGAGCTCGCTGTCAGATGTGTTGTCGATCACTTGAGCGACACGCTGGCTAGCGGCGATAGAATAGAAATCCGGGGTTTTGGCAGTTTTTCGTTGCATCATCGTTCAGCTCGGCTGGGACGCAATCCCAAAACAGGCGAATCGGTTTCGTTAACCGAAAAACACGTTCCTCACTTCAAGCCCGGCAAGGAACTTCGGGATATGGTCGACGCTTCGAGGGAGAAATATAAAATCGTCGATTAAACAGGCATTCTGCCTGTATCAATTTATTTTCCGGAATTCTCCATAGCCGCCGATGAGTCTGTTTGAGCATCCTTACAGCTACGACCCCGGCTATGGTTATACTCTCGAGAGTTTGCTGGGCGTCGATGCGCCGGCCGGCCCTACCGATTTTCAAGACTTTTGGCGTGCTCGTTATCGGCAGGCCCTAGAGCAATCACCCCACTTTCAAATCGGTAACCCGACCTTGGTTGGCGGGTATCGAGTTAACGATATTTCCTACCAGTCCACCGGCGGCGTCACGATAGCCGGTTGGTTACTGGAACCGCACGGCCAGACTGTCATGCAGGCCATCGTGGTCGGGCACGGTTACGGTGGCCGGGAGGCCCCTGACTTTCATTTAAGCTTTCCCAATACCGCGCTATTGTTTCCATGCTTTCGCGGTATTTCCCGCAGTCGTTGCGCTTCTATCCCGGAACGGCCGGATTGGCATGTCGTGCAGGATATCCAGGATAAGGATCGCTATGTGATTGGCGGCTGCGTGGACGATCTGTGGCTGGCGGTATCGGTGTTGTGCGCAATCTACCCGCAGGCCCGGGAACGGATCGGTTACATGGGGATCAGTTTCGGCGGCGGGATCGGCGCTTTGGCCGTGCCTTGGGACGATAGAATTCGTCGGGTTCACCTTAACGTGCCGACCTTCGGCAATCAGCCTTTACGTTTGAGTCTGCCCAGTTGCGGCAGCGCCGACGCGTTGCGGGCGTTTAGCCAACGGTTGGGTCATATTCCCGACACATTGGCCTATTACGATGCCGCAACCGCCGTGCGCCATGCCAAGCAGCCGTTACACGCCGCGTTAGCCTTGTTCGATCCGGTAGTGGCGCCGCCGGGCCAATTTGCGATCTACAATGCTTGGCGTGGTGAAAAGCGCCTGTTCATCCTGGATGCCGGCCATTTCGAATATCCCCTGCAAGCTCTGCAGGAGCAGCAGTTGTTAGCCGAACTCAACCTATTTTTTTCGCCCAACTGACAAGCTTGCGATGAATCGGGAATATCATCACTGGTACAGTCCGCGTTTAGAACGCGATATGGAGTTTTTGGTCTTCGGCCATGCCGGCGCCAAAGTGCTGGTCTTTCCGACCCGCGACGGACGGTTTTACGAATACGAGAACCTTCGAATCGTCGATAGCTTGGCCGATAAGATCAATGCCGGCCAGATGCAGCTGTACTGTTTGGACAGCATCGACCACGAGAGTTTTTATTGTTTTTGGTGCCAACCGGGCGATCGCATCAAGCGCCATATGCAATTCGAAAATTATGTGCTTAATGAAATTCTGCCGTTCATCGCACTAAAGAATCCTCATCCTTGTTTAATTTCTCACGGCTGCAGTTTGGGTGCGTATCATGCCGCCAATATCGCTTTCCGCCACCCGCATTTATTCAAGAAGCTGGTGGCGTTTTCCGGGCGTTTCGATCTGACTCTGGAGGTGGAAAGTTTCAAGGATTTATTCGAAGGGCATTACAACGACGATATCTATTTCCACACGCCAACCCATTTTTTGCCGAATTTGACCTGCCATTCCCAATTGGCGGCCATCCGGGCATTGGATATCACGCTGGTGATTGGCAGGGAAGATCCGTTCTTGCAAAACAATCACGACCTTAGCCATATTCTGACTCAAAAGCAGGTGCCGCACCGGCTATACGAATGGGATGGCTGCGCGCACCAAGGCCATTACTGGCGGCGTATGGCCCCTTTGTACCTTTGACCGATGCACCATCAATGATCAAGCGCAGCCTGTTAGTACTTCTAGCGACCTTAGTGACGCTCGGCGCGATATTCGGACTTAAGATTTATCGGATGCGCCAAGCCGCCAGTCAAATACCGGTACCGCCGCCGGCCGTCGTTGCGTTCGCCGAGGTCAAAAGCGAACACTGGGATTCTTCGCTGACTACAGTCGGCAGCTTTCGGGCCGTAGCGGG
>NZ_JBYMAP010000111.1:0-14336 GCF_057766305.1 Methylomonas sp. BG-2
CTATTTATCGCTCTGTTCAAAACCTTGCTATTCTACTGCACGGCGATTTATTGTTAAGCGCTTAATGAATATAATCGACATGCCTGACGAAGTCGTCCTCGTTTCTAATTCGATGCTCCCAAAACCGTCTTTGCCGTATACCCCGCTCCTGTTTGCGTTCACGGCTTTTGGAAATTCGTTCTCCCTTTTCGACCTGTTTAGTAAACTGGGTCTTAATGAGCCGCCAGCGACAACTAAAATCATCGTCGCCTTCCGGCAAGGTCCAAATGGCATGGAGATGTTCCGGTAACACAACCATCGCGTCGATATTAAACGGGTGTTGATGTTTTACATGACGAATAGACTCGCGAAGCAGTTCAATCCTGTCGGTCAGCAAAGTCCGATTTCGTTCCGCCAAATTGACGGTGAAAAAATAACAACCGCCTTTGAGACGATGTCGGCGATATTCTGTCATATATCATTGATTGGCGTTTCGTTTGATGGGTTTCGCTTCGCTCTACCCATCCTACTGTCGGCATTTGGCGCCCCCCTGATTATTGGATAACTCTTGTCGGTTGTCTCCTCTGGGTCGAATCCAGTTATTCACTCCATCTCCACCTGACAAACGACCTCCGCCGACAAACGCCAAAAATATAGCCGCAATTTGCGCGGACGCCTAGCATCCGTTCGATTCGTCAGCTTATTTAATCAATAGAATCGGTCCGAACCCAAACCGCTAACTCCGGCCCGGCCGGGCGGTAAAACCGACCAGCGGCGCTAGTAAGAATGCAGTGGTGATGCCGACCGCCAAAGTCAGGCCGAATGCGTGAACGATCGCGGTGGAGCTCAGCGCCAGCAGTCCGTAGGCCAGCAGGGTGCTGAACGCGGATAGGGTGACGGCGAGTCCGGTGGAGTCGCGCCGCTCGCTGCCGGCCAGATGAAAAAACACCGCATAATCCACGCCGACTTCCAACACCAGCATCAACGCAAACAGGTTGAACAACGTAAACAATTCGCCGCGCCAACCCAATACCGCCAGGGCCATCGCCATGGCGACGGCCGGCACGGCCATGACCTGCAAACCGCTCCTCCAGCCCAATTTAAACACCAACGCGGCCGATAACAGGCTGCACACGCCGAGCAACAAGCCGGCGACCATCGCGCGGTAGCGCGCGAATAGCGCCGACATTTGCCCGGCCTGATCCACCCAAGCCACGCCGGGCAGCGCTTGCAACGCGGCGAGTCCGGCTAGATCGGCAACACCGCTTAATGCCACCACGCTTCGGCAGGTGCCGGCGTCGCAACCCAGCCACAGGCCGCGCTGGCCGGGATCGGCGGCTGCCAGCCAATCGGCCAGCGGCAAGACCCGTCCCTCGGCGGCGGCAAATTGGCGAGCTTCCTCAACGGCGGCTTGCGCGCTAAAGCCCAAGCCCGTCATATAGGTTTGCAAACCGGCGGCATCGTACAGCGTGGTTTGCAACAAGCGGTAATCGGCTCGCTGCCGCTCCGGATCGGGCCAAACCGCGCTCAACGCTTCGTAGCGCGCCAAGCCGCCCTGCCCGCGAATGTCGTTCAGCCCCGTCACTAGCCGGCGTTCGTTGGCATGCCATTCAGTTTGATCGGCGCCGCTAACTAGGAAAAACTGGCTGTCGCGGCCGATCGCCAGCACTTGCTTGAGTTTGGCATCGGCGGCCAGTAAACCCGGCGGGGCCGATTGCAACAGGCGTACGTCGTCCTTGGGCTGCAATTGCGCCAAGCCGCCAATCAGCAAAACCGCCAGACCAAGCGCCAGCACGGCCCGATGGCAGTTGAGCCAGCCCGGCCAGACTTGCTGCCAGTAGCGGGTCAACCGCAAGACCGCCAGCCGATGCGGCATGCGAAAGCCGCCCAGCAAGCACGGAAACACCGCGACGACGGTCAACCACGACACGATCAAACCGATGGCCGAAAACGCGGCGATTTCCCGCAAGCCCGGAAACGGCGACCACCCCAAACCGGCGTAGCCCAGCAAGCTGGTCAACAGGCCGAAGCCGATGCCGGGCAGCACGTAGGCCAAGCCCTGGCGCGGCGTCCAATCCGGCAGGCCCATGCCGTCGCAGAAAAAATGCAGCGCATAATCGACGACCACCCCGATCAGGCTGGAACCGAACACCAGCGTCAGGATATGCAGTTTGCCGAACAGTTGCAGGCTCAAGACCCAGGCGGCGAACAAGCCGGCGGCCACCGCCAGACAGGACAGCAGCAAGGGCCGCGGGCCGCGGAAGGCCGCCCAGAGTAAGATCAGCAAGCCTATCGTCGAGCCGCCGCCGATCAGCGACATCTCTTGCTGGGCGCTATGTGAACCGTAGGCGGTAAACAACGGCATGCCGGTCGCCAGCAACTCCCCGCCCTGTTCGGCGATTTGCTCGGTCAGCCGCTGGGTGAGGCTCAGCAGGGTCTCCAGTTGGTCCAGTTTCAGATCGCTATCCGGCCATTCGCCGATCAGCAAGGCCCAATAGCGGCCGTCTCGCTTGATCAACGGCACGCCTTGGTGCAGGCTAGCCGCCAGTGGCTGCCGGGCCCGCAGGTAACGGTTGAACAACAGCCAGGGATCGCGTTCCAAGCCGGCGGCCTGTAATTGGCCGACTGGACTGTACAGCCACGCCAGATTTTCGGCGGCGATTTTGGCTGGGTCTTGGCCGAGGGTTTGGCGGGTGGCGTCGTCCAATAACTGGTAGCGATAGTCGAACCAACGCCGGTAGGCCGGGGCCGCGATGTCCGCCGAGCGTTCCAGCGGCAGACTCGGGAATAAGCCGCTGGCCGCCAGCTCGCGGTGGACTTGCCGGATTGCGGCGACGGCTTGATCGGCGCTGGCCGCGCCGGCCAGCCAGATCAGCTTGCCTTGGATTTGCCGGTTCTGCGCGGCAATCGCCTCGGCCACGTCCGGCCGCTGCTCCGCGATCGGCAGCAAGGCCATGAAACCGGTTTCCAACCAATCCCGCGACCAGTCGCGCACCGCCTGCCAAGCCAGCGCGCTCATCGCCAGACACCAAATCAGCGCATACAGCCTAGGGCGATAGACGTTCAAACTCGGCCGCCTGTGCCGGCGTCAGTTGGGCCGGATGGCTGATTTGGTCGAAGACGGTACTGGAGCGATTGCCGCCGCTTTCCAGAATATCGAAGCCGCGCAAGTCGCTGTCGCCGGACAGCACCAGTTCGGCGACGACTTTGGCGAGCAGCGGGTCCTTGGGCACGAATTGCAGGCGCCAGCCGCCGGTCTGGACGCTGCCTTGAATGTCGAAGTCGGCGCGCAAACGGGCGAGATCGCCGCCCAAAAGCGCCGGTATCAATTGGCCGAAACTAGGCGGCAGGGCTTGCTCGCCATGCTCGGAAAGCATCCGTTCTCCACCGATCAATACCGTCGAGGCGACCGGGCTGACGGTATGCCAGATCACCCCGCCACTTTGGGCGTAAACGAATTCGCCTTCCGACACCAACGGTTGCCGCAGGAAGGCCAGTTGCTTGGTTTGCCGAAAATGGCCGACCGCGATCGGCTGGGGTTGCAGCACCGCTCGGACTTGGTCCAATACGTCGCCGGCCCATGCCGGCGGCGCGAGCAGCATCAGCAGCAGGCTCAGTCGGAACACGTCGGCGCCAAGCCCAATTTGGCGAACAGTACCGGCGGCGATTGCCAGCATAGCTCGCCGCTGTGTAAATCGACGGCCACCTGTACGCTGTAACCCTTGGTTAAACGGGTCCGCTCAACCGGATCGCTGATCAGATAGTCGATTTTCAGACGATACTCCCATTCGCGCAGACTGGCCTTGACCAGCACCCGCTGGCCGAAGCGGGCCGGTTTGACGTAGCGGATGCGTAAATCCACCAGCGGCCAGGCGAAGCCGGAATCCCGCATTTGCGGATAGTTGTAGTCGATCCTGTCCAGCAATGCGCAGCGCGCGACTTCGAAATATTTACAGTAATGGCCGTGCCAGGCCACGGCCATCATATCGACGTCGTGAAACGGGATCTCGATCGCGACTTCGGCTTCCAACAAGGACTTAGTCATATAAAGACCAGCGTTGAAGGCGTATTGCCTCGAGGCAGGCGCGCAAATCGCCGTCCAAGGCGCGGTCCTCGGTCAGCGGCGCGACCAGCCGGCGCAACTCGGCGCAGGTGTCGCTCAAGGGCTCGGACAGCAACGCGCCGCCGCGCAATTCCACGGCCTGAACGCAGGCCAACAAAACCGCAGCGGCCACCTGCTCGGTCAATTCCAGGATGCGCAGACAGTCGCGGGCCGCGATCGTGCCCATGCTGACCTTGTCCTGGTTGTGGCATTCGGTGGACCGGGAAAATACGCTGGCCGGCATCGTCAATTTCAAGGCTTCGGCGGTCCAGGCCGACGCGGCGATTTGCACCGCCTTGAAGCCGTGATTTAGTGGTTCAAACTCGCCAGCCTCGCCCGCCAGATTGGCCGGCAGGCCGTGATTGAATTTGGGATCGACCAGTTGCGCCAATTGCCTGTCCAGCAAATCGGCGATATTGGCGACGGCGGTTTTCAGGGTGTCCATCGCCAGCGCGATATGGCCGCCGTAAAAATGTCCGCCGTGCAAGACGTGCTCGTCGTCGGCATCGATCAACGGATTGTCATTGGCGCTGTTCAATTCGGTTTCTATCGTTTGCCGCAGCCAGGGCAAGGCGTCTTCCAGCACGCCGATTACGTGCGGCGCGCAGCGTAGCGAATAACGATCCTGCAAGCGGCTGTCGTTGCGCGGCATTTCCGCGTGCCATTGCAAATCGGTGCGAATCCGCGCCGCGACTTTGGCCTGACCGGGATGTGGCTTGAGCCGGAACAATTTGGCGTCGAAATGGTAGGCGTTGCCTTGCATCGCGGTGACCGCCAGACTGGTGATGCGCGCCGCCAGCCGGGACAGATATTCGGCGCGGCCGAAGGCCAGACAGGCCAGACCGGTCATCGCCGCCGTACCGTTCATGATCGCCAAGGCTTCCTTGGGCTGGAAGGTCAACGGGGCAATGCCCAGTTCCGCGTAAACCTCGGCCACCGGCCGGCGCCGGTTTTGGTACAGCACGTCGCGCTCGCCGGCCAGCACGGCGGCCAGATAAGATAGCGGCGTCAAATCGCCGCTAGCGCCGACCGAGCCTTCTTGCGGGATCAACGGCAGAATGTCGCGGCGCAGCAATAAGGTCAGATGTTGCAATAGCCGATAGCGAACGCCGGAGTAGCCGCGCGCCAAACTGGTCAGCCGAGCGGCCAAAATGGCGCGGGTTTGCTCCGGATCGAATTCCTCGCCCAAGCCGCAACCGTGAAAGCGGTACAAACGCACCGGCAATTGCCCGACCAATTCGACCGGCACCGCGACGGTACAGGAGTCGCCGTAGCCGGTGGTGACGCCGTAGACGCAGCCTTCCTCGGCCAGCAAGGTATCGACGAAAACGGCGCCGCGATCGATGCGGGCGATAAAATCGGCCGCCTCGCTCAATACCGCGGCGGCGGTGCCGCGCGCGATGCCGAGCACCGCCTCGATGCTCAGCGGCGTACCATCGAAAATCACCGCCATGGACTCAGACATCGCCCGGACCCGTCGGATAGCGGTCGGGAAAAAGCCTGCACCGCCCAATGCCGCGTCTTACCGGAAAGCCTTCAAACGCGGCGGAAATCGCTACAACGGCAAAAGAATTCAGGTGCCGGCGCAATGTCGCGGTCTCGCAAGCGTTAGAATTGACGTGGGCAGCCATCACATCAACGGCAAAAGCTGATCGAGAATCTTGCCGTTGGTGGCCAGTATCTGCTTGGGAAACACGCCGGGATTGCCTTGAAAATCGGTCATGGTACCGCCGGCCTCCAGGACGACCAATGCCCCGCCGGCCACGTCGTACAGGTTCAATTCCTGTTCCCAGAACGCATCGACCTGGCCGTCGGCCACCGTGCACAGATCCAATGCCGCCGACCCCATCCGGCGCTGGCCGGTGGTCGCCTGGGCGATGCGGCAAAAGCGCGGCAGGTTGTTGTCCGGCAAATACTGGCGCAAACAAGCGAAGCCGGTCGAAACCATGCTGGCGGCCAGACTGGTCTCGTCGGATACCCGGATCGGTTTGCCATTTTTCCGGGCGCCCTGGCCTTTGGCGGCGCAGTAGTAGTCGTCAAGCGCCGGACCGTAAACCGCGCCGACCACCAAGTCGCCGGCAATTTCCAAAGCCACGCTGACCCCCCAAAAATACTGGCCTTTCGAAAACGAATGAGTACCGTCGATCGGATCGACGATCCAACGCTGATGTTGGTTGGCGGTTTGGCCGCTCTCCTCGCCCCAAAAACCGTATTCCGGCCATTTCTCGGTCAGGGCCTGCTTTAAATAATGTTCGACCGCGACATCGGCATCGGTCACCAGATCGCGAGCGCTCTTTTTGTTGACGGCCAATTGGTCGAGGTCGTTGAAATAAGTCATCGCGATCGCGCCTGCGGCGCGAACGATGGTTTCCAGTTCGGAAAGTGGGATGGGCATGAATTTCCAATGAGATTGATGATAACGGGCGGAGCCGATCTCCGCCCGCTGGCGCCGGCAACCGCCGACGCCGTCGTTACAGATTGTGGTAACCGGTTTCTTCGTGCAGCGCGATGTCGAGACCTTCGACTTCTTCGTCTTCGCTGACCCGTAAACCGATGGTTTTGTCGATCAGTTTCAAGACCAGATAGCTGAAACCGGCACTCCAGACGATGGTCACCGCCACCGCCAGCGCTTGCACGCCGACTTGTTCGGCGATGCCTATGCCGTTCAGCCCCAATCCACCGAAGCTTTCGGCCGCGAACACGCCGGTCAGAATGGAGCCGACGCAGCCGCCGACGCCGTGTACCGGAAACACGTCCAGCGAATCGTCGATTTTCAAGCCACGCTTGACGTACTGCGTCGCGTAAAAGCAGACGATGCCGGCGGTGACGCCGATAATCAAACCGCCGATCGGCCCGACAAAGCCGGAAGCCGGCGTAATCGTGCCCAGACCGGCCACCATGCCGGTGACGATACCCAGCACGCTGGGTTTGCCGAAGCGGCGCCATTCGATGGTCATCCAGGTCAAAGAACCGGCGGCGGCGGCAATGTGAGTCACCGCGATCGCCATACCGGCGCTACCGTCGGCTTTCAGCGCGCTACCGCCGTTAAAGCCAAACCAGCCGAACCACAACATGCCGGCACCGGTCACGACCATCGTCATATTGTGCGGCGGCATCGCCACGGTGGGAAAACCCTTGCGATTGCCGATAACCAAAGCCGAGACCAAGGACGCCACGCCGGCATTGACGTGAATCACGATCCCGCCGGCAAAGTCCTTGGCGCCCAGCGCGGCCAGCCAGCCGTTGCCCCAAATCCAGTGGCAAATCGGCATGTAGACGACGATCAGCCATAATCCGCTGAACCAGAGCATCGCCGAAAACTTCATCCTCTCGGCGAATGCGCCGACGATCAAGGCGGGCGTGATGATCGCGAAGGTCATTTGAAACATGAAATACACGGTTTCCGGAATATCGCCGATCACATTGGCAATACCCATGTCCGGCAGGAACAATTTGCCGGTGCCGCCCAGCCAGGGTTGCCAGACGCCGCCGTCGGCGAATACCAGACTATAAACGCCAGCCAGCCATAACAGCGACACCAGGCAGGTAATCGCAAAACACTGCATCAAGACCGACAGTACGTTTTTGCTGCGGACCAAGCCGCCGTAAAACAGCGACAAGCCGGGTATCGTCATGAACAACACCAACGCGGTGGATGTGAGCACCCAGGCGGTGTTGGCTTGATTGATGCCGTCCGCGTGGGCGGCGGCGGGCCAGATGAACAACGGTGCTGTGAGCGCGAAGACTCTTTTTGTTATTGTCATTTTTTTTGAATTTTTGCTAGGTCAATTTTTGGAGAACCAGAAACGACAAAATCGCCCTGGCCCGCGAATCGTCTTCGCGAACCAGGGCGATTAAAATGTTCGCCCAGCAATAAAACCCGCTGGGAAAATCTAAATCGCGTCTTCCCCGGTTTCTCCGGTTCTGATTCGGATAATCTGTTCGAGACTGCTGACGAAGATTTTGCCGTCGCCGATTTTTCCGGTATTGGCGGCCTTGACGATCGCCTCCACCGCCCGATCGACCACGTTATCCGCCACGGCTATCTCCAGCTTCACTTTGGGTAAGAAATCAACCACATATTCGGCCCCCCGATAAAGCTCGGTATGGCCTTTTTGCCGTCCAAAACCCTTGACCTCGGTGGCGGTAACGCCGGCCACGCCGATCTCGGACAAAGCTTCCCTGACATCGTCCAGTTTGAACGGTTTGATAATCGCTGTAATGAGTTTCATGCTATCCCCAAATTCGAATGAATAATTTGCTGTGTCGGAAGGCTACCGCCAATGATAAATAATTCCAGGCTAACCTACAATTTACCGGCTCAAGCACCGGAAAGGTGCTTTTAATGATAGCAAAAACGAACCGCCCTGACCGACGGTCCGTTTTTTCCTTGATAATCAGCAATCTCGATAGCTTAGATGTGATAAGCCGTTTCGCCGTGCTCGGTCACGTCCAAACCTTCGCGCTCGGTCGCTTCGTTGACGCGCAAACCCACCGCCACGTCGGCGATTTTGAATGCGACGAATGAGGCAATACCGGACCAGACGATCGCGACACCCACGCCCCAGGCTTGGCTGGTCACTTGGGTCAACATGTCGTATTCGGCAACCGCGTTGGCAACGTAGTCCCATACACCGGTACCGCCCAGCGCCGGACTGGCGACGATGCCGGTCCCCAACGCACCCACGATACCGCCGACGCCATGCACGCCGAAGGCGTCCAACGAGTCGTCGTAGTTCAGCGCATGTTTCAAGCGTGTGACCGACCAGAAGCACACCGCGCCCACCACGAAGCCCAAGGCAATGGAACCCATCGGTCCCGCCCAACCGCAAGCCGGGGTGATGGCTACCAAACCGGCAACCGCGCCCGAAGTCGCGCCCAACATGCTGGGTTTACCGCGTACCAGCCATTCCATGAGCATCCAAGACAACGTCGCGGCGGCCGCTGCCAGCAGGGTATTGACGAAAACCAACGCGGCCAAGCCGTTGGCTTCCAAGTTGGAGCCGGCGTTAAAACCGAACCAGCCGATCCACAACAACGACGCGCCGATCATGTTCATCGTCACGCTGTGCGGCGCGATGAATTCCTTGCCGTAACCAATGCGTTTGCCGATCAGCAAGCAACCGACCAAACCGGCCATGCCGGCATTGATGTGTACAACGGTGCCGCCGGCGAAATCCAGCGCGCCCTTTTGGAACAGGAAACCCGCCGTCGCGGCCGCCGCTTCCGCCGCGGTCGCATCGGTATAAGCGTCCGGACCCGCCCAGTACCAAACCATGTGCGCCATCGGCAGATAGCAGATGCTGAACCAGATCACGGTAAACAACAGTACCGCCGAAAACTTCACGCGCTCGGCGAAGGCACCGATGATCAACGCCGGCGTAATTGCCGAAAAGGTCAGCTGAAACGCGACATAAATGTATTCCGGCACGTATACGCCTTTGCTAAAGGTCGCCGCCATCGATTCCGGCGTAATGCCGGCCAGAAAGGCTTTGCTGAAACCGCCGAAAAATGCATTACCTTCGGTAAACGCGACACTGTAGCCGTAAACCGCCCACAAAATGGCCGACAACGAAAAAATGACGAATACTTGCATCAAGATCGACAACATGTTTTTGGCCCGAACCATGCCGCCGTAAAACAACGCCAAACCGGGAATGACCATCAACGCGACCAATACCGTGGCGACGATCATCCAGGCCGTATCGCCCTTGTTCACGGTGGCTTGAACGGCCGGTGCCGCCGCTTCTTCCGCGCCGGCAATCCCCGAGAAGCCCAACAGCGCCAACAGCGCCATGCCTGCTACATATCTCATTTGTTTAATCCCCATGGTCTAGGTTTAAAGTGCTTCTTCGCCGGATTCGCCGGTTCTGATCCGGACGACCTGCTCCAAATTAGTCACGAAAATCTTGCCGTCTCCGATTTTTCCGGTATTGGCGACTTTTACGATGGCTTCCACGGCCTGATCAAGCAACGCGTCGGCCACGGCTACTTCGATTTTAGCCTTGGGCAAGAAGTCCACGACATATTCGGCGCCGCGATAGAGTTCGGTGTGGCCTTTTTGCCTGCCGAATCCCTTCACTTCGGTTACCGTCACGCCGGAAACGCCGATATCCGATAACGCTTCCCGCACGTCATCGAGCTTGAACGGTTTTACAACCGCTGTTATCAGTTTCATAGTTCAACACCTCGTTGCTTGAGTTAGTAAAATCCCAACTCAGCCAAAGCAGAATATATGCCAGTATTTATGCCTATGTTTTTTAAGCATAATTTGCTTAAAACATTAAAATCATCCAGAGAATCGCACTCAGTTGGTGCGAAGGTTCATACGGCGCACCAATTCCTAACAAAAGCTCATTAAAAATATTAAGCAATTACGCTAAGTAGCACTAAACTAAGCACTAGCTTGTCGGACGGCAATCACATCCACCCAAGCACCACGACAGTGCAAACTAAGATTTTTGCACCAAATCCACCCAAGAATACTTGACCAGCGCCCGCTATCTCCTTGATTTCCAAAGCGTGAAGCTTGGCCCAAAAACTGCTTACTAAATTTTCGAGTACCAACTATAAAAGGGGAATACCACCATGAGACACCACTTCCAATTTCGCCGAACTTACGTTGCTGGCATTTTGGCGCTTTGCAGCGCTTCGGCCGGCGCAGAGAGCTGGACGGAATCCTCCGGCTTACTCGGCGCGGCAGGCGTAGATCCGAATGAAGCGAAATTCATGAAAGATCACAATCTGAAAATCGGCGGCTGGCTGGAAACCAGCGTCAGTGCCAACATGAACGGCAGCCATAGCGACGGCTTCAATGGTCCGGTTACATTCAACGACCGAACCGGCGAAGTTCAGTTGAATCAACTTTACCTGTATCTGCAAAAAGCAGTCACCGTAAGCGGCGACAGCTTTGATATCGGCGGAAGAGTAGATTTCATGTACGGCACCGATGCCATTTTCACTCAAGCTTACGGCACGGCTGCCGCCGACAATCGCGGCAACTGGGACTTGTATCTCACCGAACGCGGCGAGCGGTTTTACAGCATAGCTCTGCCGCAAGCCTATGCGGAAGTGAACCTGCCATTCGGTAACGGTGTTGATGTGAAAATTGGTCACTTTTATACCATCATCGGTTATGAAGTGGTCACATCACCGGACAACTTTTTCGTCACCAAACCCTACACCATGCAATATGGCGAACCCTTCACACACACGGGCGTGTTGGCTAGCTATGCCATCAACAGCAATTGGAGTGTCTCCGGCGGCGCGGTAACCGGGAGCCAGACCGGTGGCTGGGACGGTAACTTCGATAGAGGGCTAGGTAACTGGGCTTGGTTGGGCGGCGCCACCTGGACCAGCGACGATGCGGGCACATCTTTAGCCGTGACTTCCACCGCCGGCCATCAAGCTGAAAACAACAGCTCGGCTTGGTCCATGTATAGCGTTGTCGGCAAACACAATTTTACCGATAAACTGCATTACATCATCCAGCATGATCACGGCTTTACCGAAAACCTACCCGCCCAAAACGTTACCGGTGAGTGGTACGGTATTAACCAGTATTTGATCTACGACATTAACGACAAACTTTCCGGTGGCCTGCGCGCGGAGTGGTTTCGCGATCATAATGGACTCCGCGTCAATGGCCCCGGCCGCTGCTTCGCGGCTTCAGGTAACTTAGGCGCCACAAATTTTGCCTGTCCAAACAACCCAACTTACGCCGCAGGCGGGAGCAGCTATTACGCGGTGACCGCTGGTCTTAGCTATAAACCCGCCAAATGGCTGAACCTCAAACCTAACGTCCGTTACGACTTCACCGACGACATTAAAGCTTTCGACAACGGCCAGGGCCGCAATCAATTGCTTTTCACAGCTGATGTAGTAGTAACTTTTTAATTTATATTAAGAACTTACTAAAACAGCTTCCAAGACAAAGCTTCTTGGAAGCTTTGATTTTTATAGCTCTTAGCGGTAATTGATGCTATCGTTACTCGCCTTTTACAAACCAACCATAATAATTATCCAGTAGGAGAATTTGGCCGATGTCAGTAGATCACGTACTCAAATTAATCCAAGAAAACGACGTTAAATTTGTCGATTTCCGTTTTTGCGACACTCGCGGCAAAGAGCAGCACGTCACCTTCCCGGCTCATACCATTGACGAAGATACTTTCGAAGAAGGCAACATGTTCGACGGTTCGTCGATCGCCGGCTGGAAACACATCAACGAATCCGACATGATTCTGATGCCGGACGCCAGCACCGCTAAAATCGATCCTTTCTTCGACGACAAAACCCTGATCTTGCGTTGCGACATCATCGAACCTAAAGACATGCAAGGTTACGCTCGCGACCCGCGCTCGATCGCCAAACGCGCCGAAGCCTACATGCAATCCACCGGCATCGCCGATACCGCGCTGTTCGGCCCTGAGAATGAATTCTTCATTTTCGATGACGTGCGCTGGAGCACCGGCATGGGCGGCTGCTCATACCAAATCGACTCCGAGGAAGCCGGCTGGAACTCCGCGAAAGTCTATGAAAACGGCAACATTGGTCATCGCCCTGGCATCAAGGGCGGCTATTTTCCGGTTCCGCCGGTCGACTCCTTCCAAGACATGCGTTCCGCGATGTGCTTGGTTCTGGAAGAAATGGGCCAAACCGTCGAAGTTCACCACCACGAAGTAGCGACCGCCGGCCAATGCGAAATCGGTTCTAAATTCAATACATTGGTTAAAAAAGCCGACGAAGTGTTGGAACTGAAATACGTTGTCGCCAACATTGCCCACGCATACGGCAAAACCGCAACCTTTATGCCCAAACCGCTGGTCGGCGACAACGGTAGCGGCATGCACGTTCACCAATCACTGGCGAAAGGCGGTGTTAACCTGTTTACCGGTAATCTGTACGGCGGACTGTCCGAAACCGCACTGTATTACATCGGCGGCATCATCAAGCACGCCAAGGCGCTGAACGCAATTACCAACGCTTCAACCAACAGCTACAAACGTCTGGTTCCTGGCTTCGAAGCACCGGTCATGCTGGCCTATTCCGCGCGCAACCGTTCGGCTTCCATCCGTATTCCCTACGTCAACAATCCTAAAGGTCGCCGGATCGAAGTACGTTTCCCAGACTCCACCGCCAACCCTTATCT
Source organism: Methylomonas sp. BG-2 (assembly GCF_057766305.1). NCBI lineage: Bacteria > Pseudomonadati > Pseudomonadota > Gammaproteobacteria > Methylococcales > Methylococcaceae > Methylomonas > Methylomonas sp. BG-2. Next base: position 13,233 of record NZ_JBYMAP010000111.1, read on the forward strand.
GGCATTCTCCGCCATGTTGATGGCCGGTCTTGACGGTATCCAAAACAAAATTCACCCGGGTGAAGCGATGGATAAAGATCTGTACGATCTGCCGCCGGAAGAAGAAAAAGCCATCCCGCAAGTCTCCTTCTCTCTGGACGAAGCCCTGGCTGCGTTGGATGCCGACCGCGAGTTCCTGACCCGTGGCGGCGTATTCACCGACGACGTGATCGACGGCTACATCGATCTGAAAAAACAAGACGTTACCCGTCTGCGCATGAGCACTCACCCCGTTGAGTTGGACATGTATTACAGCCTGTAAGAGGTAGGGCTGTTTCTCACAGTCCCGCATCTTTCCGGAACCCCGCAAGCCGCAAGGCTTCGCGGGGTTTTTTATGTCAACTTCTCATAGCGCCATCAACTATTCAAACCTCTTATGCGGATCATTTCGATCAACCTTAACGGCATCCGCTCCGCCGCCCGGAAGGGCTTTTACGATTGGCTAGCCGCGCAAAATGCCGACTATGTCTGCTTGCAGGAGTTAAAAGCTCAAGCCACGGACCTAACAGAGAACATGGCGAGCCCGAACGGATATCACGGCTATTTTCACTACGCCGAGAAAAAAGGTTACAGCGGCGTCGGTATCTACAGCAAATTTCCATGCGATACGGTGATTACCGGCCTTGGCTATGCCGATATCGACAGCGAAGGCCGCTATCTGGAAATCCGAGCCAAAAACCTGTCCGTGATTTCGCTCTATTTGCCATCGGGCTCCAGCGGCGAGCACCGCCAAGCAATCAAATTCGGCGTCATGGACCGCTTGTACCCACATTTGGCGCAACTTCGGGCCAGTGGGCGACATGTGGTTATCTGTGGCGACTGGAATATCGCCCATCAAGCCATCGACTTGAAAAATTGGCGAGGCAATCAAAAAAACTCCGGCTTTCTTCCCGAAGAAAGGGCTTGGTTCGGACAGCTCCTCGGCGAGCAGGGTTGGATAGATGTGCATCGGCGATTAGCGCCGGACGCCACTGACTCCTGCTATACGTGGTGGAGCAATCGTGGTCAAGCTTGGGCCAAGAACGTAGGCTGGCGTATCGATTACCAAATTGCCACGCCAACCTT
>NZ_JBYMAP010000112.1:0-14272 GCF_057766305.1 Methylomonas sp. BG-2
CAGGGTCAGATATTGACGATAGTCGCCGGATTCGATGCGGATCAACCCACGGGTTGGCCGGTTATACAAATAGGCCCAGGCCGGACGGATACGGTGATGTTGACTGACTTCGACGATTTCCCGACGATACTCGCACGGCTCGGGAAATTCGAAGCTGCATTCCTCGTAGGCATCCAAGCGGGCGAATAGCTCCGCGTTACCGCGCAAATCGTAAAGCTCGCCGTGGATCCAATCCGGGCCGTTGCCGAGGACCGCGGCCGGATAGCCGCCGACATCGTAAAGCGCGCCATTCAAGCTTGCCGGCCCCAAGGCCGCCGCGTCGCCCAGTAAGTCCTGGTGGGCGGGGCCGCAGCCGGCCCGCAAGGTGCCGTAGACAAACAGCGGAAGATCGGGTTCCGGCATGGGTTAAGCGTCGTAGATCCGGTCCAGCAAGGCCTTGAACCAACGGGGTCGAAATGCGATAACCCATATTAGCAACAAGCCGAACAGCGGTATTGGGCCGATTTCCAGCACGGTCAATATCGCAACGACGACCAACAGTTTGAAACGCAACCAGACAGCGTGGGCGCTCATGGGCTTCAGTAACGAATGCCGGTAATGTAATAGCGGGTTTCCCGATCGCCGTGCCTTACCACCACTTCGTCGTCCAGCAGCTTCTTCAGCAGAACGCGAGCCAGCGGCGAATCCAGGCTGATCAAGCCGCCGGAGGTGTCGATTTCATCGGCACCGACGATGCGATAAGTCATTTCGTCCCCCTCCATTGTTTCCAAGGTGACCCAAGCGCCAAAAAAGACCTGATCCTGTCGAGTAGGTTTGTCGGCCACGACGGTCAATGCCGGCAGCCGTTTTTGCAGGTAATGAATCCGTCGGTCGATTTCGCGCAGTTCCTTCTTACGGTAAATGTACTCGGCGTTTTCCGAGCGGTCGCCTTCGGCGGCGGCGGCGGCGAGGGCGGCGGTAACGTGCTTGCGCCGTTCCCAAAGCGTCTTCAGCTCAAGCTCCAAGGTTTGATAGCCGGCGGCGGTGATATACGGCGACGATTTAGGGCGGGGAGGTCTCCAGCGCGACATGTAATTTCGAGGAAAAGGTTATATGATGACGCCTTCAAATTTTCCCTATCAAGGCGCTTTATGCAGATTACCAACAATACCGCGGTATCCTTCCATTATACCTTAACCAACCAAGACGGCGAGCAGCTGGACAGTTCGAGCGGCGAAGCGCCGTTGGTTTATTTGCACGGCGCCGGCAACATTATCGCCGGCTTGGAAGCGGCGTTGGCCGGCAAACAAGTCGGCGATAAATTCAACGTGACGATAGCGCCGGATCAAGCCTACGGCGAAATTCGCGAAGAAATGAAGCAAGTCGTCTCGAAAACCATGTTCGGTGACATGGAAGTCGAAGTCGGCATGCAATTTCATGCCGACGTCAATTACGGTTCCGGCGTTATCACCGTGACCGAAATCAACGGCGACGATGTCACGATAGACGGTAACCACCCTTTGGCGGGCGAAGCCTTGACCTTTGATGTCGAAGTGGTTGACGTTCGGCCGGCGACCGCCGACGAAATGTCCCACGGCCATATTCACGGTGCTGGCTGTCACCACTAAGCGACCTCCTCAGGCAGGCACCGCGCGACCACGTTGGTTTGGTGCCTCCATCCCAATCACGCCGATTGAAAGAGGCAATTCCAGTCCCTAGCCAAAGTGATAGTGGCTCGTTCCATGGGAATAGACCTCCAGGCTGGATTTAGCGGCGACATATCCAGCCACCGCGCTTCACGAAACGACGCATTCGCTTGTTGTCTATACTTCCCGGACACTCATAGTCTAAAGTTGGGAGAATCGGATATGTTGGCGAATTTGAAAATTGCCACGTTGCTGGCCTGGAGTCTCAGCGGAGTCGTGTGTTTGAATGTCGCGATGGTCGGCGTGACGCATTTCAAAAGTAGTGAAGTTGGCGACGGCGCCAAGTTTATCTCGGAGACGGTGTACCCCACCACGGCGCATGCCAACAACGTTCGAATGAACGTATTGCGCAATTGGGGGAATACCCTGTTACTGGGTGAAACCAGCGATCCGGGCGAGATCGAAGCGATTACCCGCGAGATGACGGCCAATAGTGCAAGTATCACCGCCAGCTTCGATTTTCTGAATGCCGCCGTCAGCGATCCCGCCGACCAGCAAGTGCTGGAACAGACCCTAGCCGCCCGGAAAACCTATACCGACAACCGCAAGCATTATGTCGAGCTGGTGAAATCCGGAACGGCTGACGAGGCCAAGCGCTATTTGGTCAATACGTTACGCGGCAACATTGGCGAATACGTGCGCTTGCTAGGTACGCTTGGCGACGCCCAAACCGATAAGATGGACGGGCAAATCGGGGAGATGTTGGCGCAATTTACCGCGTTGAAGTGGACCAACCTGGGGTTGGGTTTAGTGGTGGTGCTGTTTTCGCTGACCACTGCGGTATTTATCGTGCGGGGGGTGCTCGGCAAATTGGGAGGCGAAGCGTTCGAGGTCAGCGATATCGCCAGCCAAATCGCTTCCGGCAATTTAAAGGTCAAGATTCCGGTCAAGCCAGACGACACCACCAGCGTCATCGCGTCGATGGCCAGCATGCGCGATAAATTGCGCGACATCGTCGGCGCGATCGAACAAGGTTCGCATCGAGCCGCGTTGGCGGCGCATCGTTTGGCGGAGACCGCCGACGAGGTATCGAAGGCTTCTTATGTCCAAAGCGAAGCCGCCAGCACGACCGCCGCCGCGGTACAGCAGATGACGGCCAGCATCAGTGAAGTGGCCAACAGCGCCAGCTCGGCGCGCGAAATCAGCCGCCAAACAGAGCAAATTTCCGCCGCTGGCCGCGAGGTGATTTTGCGGGCAGCCTCCGGGATGGCCAACATCGCTGCCGCGGTCGCCGATTCCGCCGCCGCGATCGCCCGTCTGGAACAACAATCCAATGAAGTGACCGCAATCGTCAACGTGATTCGCGGCATCGCCGATCAAACCAATTTGCTGGCCTTGAATGCCGCGATCGAAGCTGCCCGAGCCGGCGAGCAGGGGCGGGGGTTCGCGGTAGTTGCCGACGAAGTACGCAAGTTGGCCGAACGTACCTCGCGTTCGACGCTGGAAATTGCTCAAACCATCGCCAAAATTCAAAGCGGCACCCAAAGCGCGGTGACGACGATGTCGGCGGGGGTGGCGCAAGTCGATGCCGGCGCGGACTTGGCCAGACAGGCCGGGCTATCGATCGACGAGATCGAGAATAGCTCGACCAACGTTGCGCTGCACATTCAGCAGATCACCGCCGCGATCCATGAGCAAAACATTGCTTGTTCCGAAATTGCCCGTAACGTCGAACGCATCGCGCAAATGACGGTGGACAACTCGACGGCCGTCCATAAAACCTCGGATGCCGCGCGCGAGTTGGAGGGTATCTCCGGCGCGCTTGAAAAAACCATTGCCTATTTCCACCTCTAACCCGAGTTCGGCCGCGGACGGCGCGCGCCGGCTGCCGCGCTATCCGCTAAAATGGCCGGTTTAACCGCTTTTGGGCCATACCCGAGCCTTGACAACCGGCGGTACCGGAGAGAATTTGGAAAATTTATTCGAAATTGCCGAACGTTGTTTGTTCGACGGAGATATCGCCGCCAAGTTAGACCACACTCGGCGCGCTAAGCAGCTTTGCGACGCCGGTGCGCTGGCGTTTGACGATACCGGCCGAATTCGGTCGATGGCCGATACCGTATTTCCGGCACGGCCGATATTGGCGATGCCGCGCGACATGCCGCGGCGGCGCCTGGACTCCAATACCGGACAAGCGGCCTTCTTTCATGCGTTGGCGCATATCGAATTCGTCGCGATTTATCTGGCTTGGGACATTCTCTACCGATTTCGCGGCTTACCGGCCGTTTTTTATCGGGATTGGCTGGCCATCGCCGCCGAGGAGGCGGAGCATTTCGCGATGATTCGCGAGCACCTGCAACGCTACTCGGTCGATTACGGCGACCTGCCGGCGCACCGTGGCTTGTGGACACACGCCGAGGATACCGCCGACGATGTACTGGCGCGTTTGGCCGTGGTGCCGCGTTGCATGGAAGCGCGCGGTCTGGATGTGACGCCGGGCATGATCGCCAAGCTTCAGGTTTTGGGCGATGCCGCTGGAGTTACCGTGCTGGAGCGAATCTACCGTGACGAAATCGGCCACGTCGAGCGGGGTTCCTATTGGTTCAAGCGCTTGTCTGCCGAACGCGGGCTAACCCCGGAAGAGCACTACAAGGCCTTATTATTGGCTTGTTACAAAGGCAAGCCCAAGGGCCCGTTTAACCGAGAAGTGCGTATAATCGCCGGATTCTCGGAACACGAAATTGATTGGCTGGAGGAGCGCTTGCATGAATAACAAACCGGTTTTTGATTATCCGCTGTTCGCGATGGGCTTTCGGGCGTTTTTCGCGTTGGCGGGTTTATCGGCGCTGGCTTTGATCGCGCTCTGGAATGCGATGTCCAACGGCAATCTGCATATCGACAATTATTTCCCCGGCAGTCTCTGGCATGCCCACGAAATGCTGCTGGGATACACTTCGGCGGTGATCGCCGGTTTTTTGTTGACCGCCGTTGCCAACTGGACCTCTCGGCCGACGGTCGGCCCGGATCAATTGGCATGCTTGAGCTTTCTGTGGTTGTACGGCAGAGTGCTGCCGTTTTATTCCGAATTGCTGCCGGACCTTTTGATCGCGGCGGTTGATTGGAGTTTTCTGCCGGCTTTGACTTACTTTGTTGCCCGGCCGATATTACAAACCGGGCAATATAAACACGGGGTGTTCGTCGCGTTGCTGTTGCTGATGGCGCTGGGGAATGCCTGGATACACGGCGAAGTGCTCGGTTGGTCTGCCGCGGGCGCCGCGCATGGTCTGAATTTGGTGGCGGGGCTGGTGGTCGTGATGATTTTGGTGATTGCCGGCCGGGTGTTCCCGTTTTTTACCGAACGCGGCCTGTCGGGCGTTATCTGCATTCGTAGTCCGACCTTGGACATCGCGGCAATCGTGACTGGCGCCGCGGTATTTCTGTTATGGTTGATCGGCGTTTCCGGTGTGTTTCTGGCGGTGGCGGCAGTCGCGGCGGCGGTTTTGAGCCTGTTGCGCGTCGCCGGTTGGTACAACCCGCGGATTTGGTACGTGCCGTTACTTTGGGTACTGTATATCGGGTATGCGTGGGTGATCGTCGGTTTCGTTCTGGTGGCGTTGTCGGCGTTTGAATGGGTGGCGCCGGCCTTGGCGTTGCATGCGTTCACGGTGGGCGGGATCGGGATTCTGACCTTGGGCATGATGGCGAGGGTTGCGCTCGGCCACACCGGGCGAGCCTTGAAAGCCTCCAACGTGATTGCGATTGCCTTTGTCGCCGTCAATCTGGCGGCCTTGTGCCGAGTATTGGTTCCGGCCCTGGTGCCGGCTTGGTACGGCGGCCTAGTGATCGTCTCCGCCTATTGTTGGTTGGCGGCATTTTCGCTGTTTGCGTTTTACTACGCGCCGATATTGACTGCGCCGCGCCTAGACGGCCAGCCGGGTTGAGCGCTTGGGCAATAGAATCTTCATTGGTCGCGGAGATTGAATTCCGCTATTCAAGCATAGGCCAGCAAATCGGCGATGTTGTCAGCGCATAATCCGCTAACCGAGCTTTACCGCGACCCTTGGCTGTTGGCGGTTCACAAGCCGGCTGGCTTGCTGGTGCATCGCAGTCCCATTGACAAACACGAAACCGAATTCGCGTTGCAATACGCGCGAGCGTTGAATGGCGGAGAGCATGTCTATCCGGTGCATCGGTTGGACCGTCCCACTTCCGGTCTGTTACTGTTCGCTCGAGATCCGCAAACCGCTAGCATTTTAGGCAAGACGCTCATGGTGGGTGAGGTATCCAAAACCTATCTGGCCATGGTGCGCGGCTGGTTGCCGGAACAAGGCGTGATCGACCATCCTTTACGCGACGAGCCGGAAGACCGGCGGCGGAAAGGTGAGTCGCAGCCGGAACGAGAAGCCCGCACACGCTACCGGCGCTTGGCGACGACGGAGATTCCGGTTGAGATCGAAGGTCATCCGACCAGTCGTTACAGTCTGGTCGAGTTATGCCCGGAAACTGGACGCAAGCATCAACTGCGCCGGCATATGAAACATATCAGCCATCCCATCATCGGCGACGCCAACCACGGCAGAGGCCGCCACAACCGGTATTTCGCCGAGCGTTTCGGTCACGGGCGCTTGATGCTCGCGGCCACGGAACTCGTTTTTCCGCATCCGATTTCCGGTGAGCGTTTGCACTTGAGGGCTCCGCCCGAGCCGAGTTTTTTGCAAGTCTTGTCGGTGTTTCGGAGCAAAAATGCTTGGCCGCCGGCCTTGGTTGGATGCCTGCACGGTGGGAGTCCGGTTCCTTGAGGTGATCGATACCGCCAAAGACTAGGCTTCTTGTGGCGAATGGTTTTCAGGCGGCGCTCGGAGCCCTTCCAAGGTGTCCGATCATGGTTCGGTCGGAGTAAAAAGCGAATTGCGCTGAATCCGCGCTACCCCCTGGCCGAGCCTTGGACAGGGGGGGGAGCGCGGATCAGTTTTCTAAAACCATCACGCTATCCATTTCAACGCCGACGCCTCTGGGCAACGAGGCCACGCCGACGGCGGCGCGGGCGGGGTAGGGTTGGCTGAAATATTCGGCCATGATTTCGTTGACGGTGGCGAAATTGCCGAGATCGGTCAAAAAGATGTTGAGTTTGACAATGTTGCTGAAATCGCCGCCGGCGGCTTGGGCAACGGCTTGCAGATTGTCGAATACCCGACGGATTTGGACAGAAATGTCGCCTTCGACGACTTGCATCGTAGCCGGGTCTAGCGCGATCTGGCCGGACAGGTAAACGGTATCGCCGACTTTGACGGCTTGCGAATAAGTGCCGATCGCTTGCGGGGCGTTCGGAGTGGAGATGATTTCCTTGCTCATGTTAGGCCTTGATGCGGGTGATTTTCAAAACGATGGATAGCTTTTTCAGTTTGCGGATGATGTTGGCCAGATGGACCCGGTCGCGCACGGCCAGGATCAACAGGTCGACCGACACCCGGTCGTCCTGACTGACGACGGTGATGTTTTCGATGTTGGAATCCATCCCGGATATCGTCGAGGCGATCGTCGCCAGAGAACCGCGCTGGTTCAGCAATTCGATGCGGATCTCGGCCGGGAATTCGCCGCTGGCTTCCGGGCTCCATTCCACGTCCAGCCAACTGGTTTGTTTTTTTCTGACTTCGTTGCTGTTGCGGCATTCGTGGTGATGAACGACGATACCCTTGCCGGGATTGAAGAAGCCGATGATCGGATCGCCGGGGATCGGTCGACAACATTTGGCCAGACTGACGACGATGCCTTCGGTGCCTTTGATAATTAGCGGCGTACTGGCCTTGGGCACGTTGTCGTGCAGCTTGACGGCGGCGTTGACGTCGGTTTGGGCGATGTGTTTGGCGACCAGGAAGGGCATTTTGTTGCCGAGGCCGATGTCTTCCAGCAAGTCGTTCAACGAGTGTTTTTTCAAGACTTGCAAGACTTGCAGAATGCGGCTGTTATCGACTTGCTCGAGCTGGATGCCGATGCTTTGTAATTCCTTCTCGAGCAAGCGGCGGCCCAGATTGATCGCTTCCTGTTGCTTGAAGTTCTTTAAATAGGCGCGGATGCAGCTGCGGGCCTTGGCGGTGGTGACGTAGTTCAACCACAGCGGATTGGGGCGGGCCCAGGCGGCGGTGATGACTTCGATGGTCATACCGTTTTCCAGCTTGGTTTGCAGCGGCACCAGCTTTTTGTCGATCCGGGCCGATATGCAGGCGTTGCCGACGTCGGTATGCACCATGTAGGCAAAATCGACGATGGTGGCGCCGCGCGGCAGCTTGATGATCTTGCCCTTGGGCGTGAACACGAAGACTTCTTGCGGAAACAGATCGACCTTGAGGTTGTCGATGAACTCCAGCGAATCGCCGGCCGATTTTTGAATTTCCAGCAAATCGCGCAACCATTCGTTGGCGCGCGCCTGTATTGTTTCGCTTTTGTCCTTGTCGGATTTGTATAGCCAATGCGCGGCTATCCCCGATTCCGACATGCGGTGCATGTCGTGGGTGCGAATTTGAATCTCGATCGGCACGCCGTAAGGCCCTATCAAAATCGTGTGCAGCGATTGATAGCCGTTGGCTTTAGGCAGGGCGATATAGTCCTTGAAACGGCCGGGCACCGGTTTGTATAGATTGTGCACGCAGCCTAGCGCCCGATAGCAGTCGTCGACTTGGGCGCAGTAAATCCGGAACGCGTAAACATCGAATACGTCGGTGAACGAGATGCGCTTGTTCAGCATTTTTTGGTAAATGCTGGCGATATTTTTTTCGCGGCCGGCCACGGTGGCGCTGAGGCTGCTTTCGTTCAAGCGATTCTGGATCGCGTTTTGTATGGTGTCGATGATTTCTTTCCGGTTGCCGCGCGATTTTTTCACGGCACTGGATATCACCGAGTAACGGTAAGGATAAAGGGCCTTGAAGCCCAGCGATTCCAACTGATGGCGGATCTCGTTCATCCCGAGCCGATTGGCGATAGGGGCGTAGATTTCCAGGGTTTCCTTGGCAATGCGGCGCTTTTTATCGGAGGGCATGTTGCCCATGGTCTGCATGTTATGCAGCCGGTCGGCAAGCTTGACGACAATCACCCGCAAATCCTGAGCCATCGCCAAAAACATTTTGCGGACGTTTTCGGCCTGGGCTTCGGCGCGCGAGCGGCTGTCGATTTTGGACAGCTTGGTAACGCCGTCCACTAGCTCGGCGACTTCAACGCCAAATTGCAGACCGAGTTGTTCCTTGCTGATCGGTGTGTCTTCGATGACATCGTGCAAGATCGCCGCCATGATGCCATGGACATCCATGTGCATGCTGGCCAGCGTGATCGCCACCGAAACCGGATGACAAATATAGGCTTCGCCGCTACGGCGAAATTGTCCGGAGTGTGCCGCCGCGCCGTAATGGTAAGCGCGGACGACGTCGTTGACTTGGTCGGTATCGAGATAGCCGCGCAGAGCCTCGCAGAGCTGGTGAAGCAGTTTCTCTTCGGGATGCTCTATCGCGGGCAGGGCCGGGGCGGGTTTGGCGGCTGTCTCGGGCATCGGACTTAAATTTCGATATGGGTTTCCGAAACGTAGCCGGCGCGGTGCAGACTATCGACATTGCTTTCGGAAACAAAACCCGCGGCGATCTCGCGCAGGGCCACGACGGTATCCTTGTCTTTGCCGCGCGGGACAAATTCGTCCGCGCCTTTTTCCAATTGTCTGGCTCGCTTACTGGCGAGTAATACCAATTTGAAACGGTTTTCGACATTTTCTAAACAATCTTCAACGGTAACGCGTGCCATATTTTTAACCTTGCTGAGTTTGATGAGGATGCCTGAGCACTGAGGACGGCTCGATTGTAGGGCCGCAGCCCAAGCGGGAGTTCGATTATAAGATAAAAGGCTGGCTTAGCCAATTGCGGAACGGAACCGCTTGGTTTGAGCAATGCGAAGGGCAATAAAAAGCCCGCTAACGCGGGCCCGTCCTGTGGTTGTAATTATTGTTGTTATAGCTGTGGACGCCTGTCGCTAGGACAGTTTAGTTAAGCAGTTACACTTATTGTTATTGTTGTTCAGCCTTTAAACAGGCCGCTTCCCTCCCCCTAAAGTTACGACCGCTTCGGGTCGCATGCACTCCGTAAAAGGTGGGCGAAGTGTAGTGAAAAAAGTTCCGACTGTCCAACAAAAAAATACACGATTGCCCCCGATGGTTTTGTCTCGAAATTATGTTATCCCGGCTTTGCTCTCGGATTCTATCGGTGGCTGTTGGCGCGCTCGGTCAACGCTCGGATTTACGGGATTCTTCTTCGCTGAGGAAGAAATTCAGCCGCTCGTTGAGGATGGCTTGCAGCTGAAAGCTAAGATCGGGTTCTTGTCTGGCGAGCTTGATTTGGGTCATCGCGGCCTCGGTATCGCCGCTGGCGAAATAATATTCAGCCATGTAGCGGTGAGATTCGGCCGGTTGCTTCAACTCAGCATGGATTTGGGCCAGTAGCTCGAAATAGAAGGGTTGCTGCTTTTGGTAATCCGACATCGACTGCAAGGCTTGGCGCGCGCGCTCAGGCTGCTTGTTTTTGATCAAAGCCCGGGTGAGTTCGATTTTGATCGCGTCGTTACTCGGAAAGCGCTCGCTGGCTTTGCTCAAGAGCGCACTGGCTTTCTGATAGTCGTGGCTGTCCATTGCGGTTCTAGCCAGTGCGAATGGGTATTGCGGTTGATTGGGATATTGATCGGTCAATTGTTGAAAAATTTCCGAGGCTTTGGCGAATTCCTGAGCGTCCTGGTGGATCAGGCCGATACCGTAGCGCGCTACCCCCCGTTGCTCGGTTGTACCCTGCAGCTCCAACGTGGCGAAATGCTTTAGCGCGGATTTTTTATCGCTCGAGGTGGCGACCATCAGTTTGGCTTTCGCCAATAGGTAGCCGATCGAGTCCGGAATTTGCCGATAGGGATAGGTTTCAGCTCGGCCGCGGGTGTCGGCGATCCGGCTTTCGGAGACCGGGTGGGTACGTAAAAACTCGGGGACACCCTTGCCGTAATAGCGGGTGGACTGCATCAGTTTTTCGAAGAAAACCGGCATCGCCCGAGGATCGAAATTGGACTCGGCCAAGGTCTGCATGCCAACCCGGTCGGCTTCCTTTTCGTGTTCGCGGGTAAAATCGATCTGAAATTGGATATTGCCGGCCTGGACCGCCATCAGTGCCGCTTGGCCCATATTGGGCGATTGGGTGCCGATCAGGATGGCCGCCAATGTCGCGGCGACGGTCGGTATCGACATTTTGCTGGCTTTTTCGATCGAGCGGTATAAGTGACGTTGGGTGACGTGGCCGATCTCGTGAGCCATCACCGAAGCCAATTCGCTTTCGGATTCGGTCAAAAGTATCAAGCCGGAATTGACGCCTATGTAGCCGCCGGGGCCGGCGAAGGCGTTGATATCGGGTTCCATCACCACGAAAAAATGGAACGGCGTCGCCGGGTTATCGCTATGCGCCGCCAATTGCCTGCCGATGTTTTGAATATACTGCTCGATTTCCAGATCTTGGCTGATTTCCGCCTGAGTGTGCAGATTGCGGAAAAACGCCTCGCCGAATTCCCGTTCCTGGATCGGCGAGATGATTGCGCCCGCCGAATCACCCATGTCCGGCAGTTGCATTTTTTCGATTTCGATGGCGCCGCCGGAGGAGGCGAGCAAAGTCAGGCTAAAGCCGAGAATTGGGGCAGTCAGTTTCATGGAGGCTGGGACAGCAAACGGCGGTCAATGGTTCAGTCGCGCAAGGATTCGAGGCAAACTCGCCAGAGCCGTATTAAAATGCGGCGCTTGGTTGAATTTGCCGGATACATTTTACATTCTGATGAAATTTGCAGTACAGGTTAATGCTAGTCCTTACTTGACCAATGCCGGTTTGCACGCGTTTCGGTTTGTCGATGCGGCGTTGGCTCAGGGGCATCAGATCGTCCGGGTGTTCTTTTATAGCGACGGGATCTACCATGCGTTCCGTTACGCCACGCCGCCGGATGACGAGCGGGCGCCGGTCGCGGACTGGAGTCGTTTGGCGGAACTAAAGGGTATCGATTTAGTGGTCTGTATTTCGGCGGCGCAACGGCGGGGCCTATTATGCGCCGACGAGGCGCGGCGCCAGGGTAAAAACGACGACGATGTGGCGCCCGGTTTTCGGATTGCCGGCTTGGGGCAATGGCTGGAAGCGACCTTGCTCGCGGACCGTTGTCTGACGTTTTGATCGCGATGAAAAAACGGTACTTGTTTACGTTGTCCCAGGCTCCGCATTTGGGGAACGGCGTTCAGGAAGCCTTGGATTTGATCTTGACGACCGCGGCATTCGATCAGACGGTCGGCGTGCTGTTCGTCGACGACGGCGTCTGGCAGCTGGCGGAAGGGCAGCGGGCGAATGGACTGGGGTTTAAGGATTCGGCGGCGATGCTCCAAGCGTTGGCGCTCTACGGGGTTACCGAGGTATTTGTCGAACAAGAGTCGCTGAACGAACGCGGTCTTGAGCGCGGTGCGCCAATTATCCCGCTGATGTTGGTGGACCGTTGCGAATTGCCCGCGCTCTTCAACGGCTACGATGTCGTCGTGGGCGGTTAAGACTGACGTTTCCAGCGGCGGATACGCTAAAATTGCTGGAATATCGATAGAATCCCATCAAAAAATTTTGAGGACAGTGCGACCATGGCGGACGAAATTACAGAAAAACGGCGATATTTTCGGGTTAACGATACGATTAACTTATTGCACAAAGTCATCGACAAAAATCACGTCAAGGTATTGAGCCATGTGTCCGACGATGTGTTGAGCAATTGTTCGCTGGCGTCCGCGTTGGAAGTGCTGAATCAAGAGGCCAGACTACTGGCTCCGAGGTTGGAACGGCGCGATCCCGATTTGTTCGAGTATTTGAAGTTGCTGGATACCAAAATCAATTTGATCGCCCAGGTTTTGACCAGCCAATCCGAGCAGTTTTCCGAACACGACACCCGGGAAGTCAGCCTGAGCGCCACCGGTCTGGCGTTTAGCAATGAAACGCCAGTGCAGGAAGGCGAGGTTCTGGAACTGAGAATGCTGCTGACTTCCTGCATGGCGGTTATTGTTGCTTACGCCAGGGTGGTTCACTGCAAGGATATTTCGGCGGACAATCCCGAGCGGCCCTACGCGGTTTGCGTGGAATACATCAACATGAAAGAAGACGACAGGGAGTTGCTGATCAAGCATGTGGTTAAAAAGCAGCTGCAACAACTACGCGATAAGAATGAAACTTGAGCCGGTTTCGGCGCCTGTTTGCGGGATGATTGATTGATATCGCCGATCGATAAGCAACTGATCGCCTTGTTGGCCGACGGGCGATTTCATTCAGGTACCGAATTGGCCGAGGTGCTCGGCGTCAGTCGCTCGGCGGTTTGGAAGCATTTGCAGGGCTTGCACGAGCTGGGCATCGAATTAATGGCTGTGTCGGGTAGGGGTTACCGTTTAGCCTCGCCCATCGAACTACTCGACCGACAGCGCATTTTTGCTCATATAGAGCCTCCTGTTCGCGCTCTATTGACCGAGCTGGAACTCCACGCCCAAATCGCTTCGACCAATACCTATTTGCATGAACTCGCCGAACGAGGCGCGCCACGCGGCTTGGTCTGTCTCGCCGAACGCCAAACCGCCGGGAAGGGACGGCGTGGTCGGCAATGGATTTCGCCGTTCGGGCGTAACATTTATTTCTCGGCATTGTGGCGTTTTCAAGGTGGACCGGCCGCCATCGCTGGCCTGAGCCTGGCGCTGGGCGTGGCGACAATTAACGCGCTACGCCAGTTGGGCGCTCGTGACGTCGGCTTGAAATGGCCTAACGATATTTATTGGCGGCAGCGCAAATTGGGTGGGATTTTGATCGAAGTGTCCGGTGAAAGCGGCGGACCCTGCCACGCGGTGACCGGATTGGGATTGAATGTCGATATGCCTGCCAAACAAGGCGAGGCCATCGATCAGGCCTGGGCGGATTTGGCGGCGGTGTTTGGCGGAAGCGCTCGCCCGGAGCGTAACCAGGTGAGCGGTGTACTGCTCAATCATTGGCTACCGGTGTTGGCGGAGTTTGAGCAGCGTACCTTGGCTGATTACATCGATGATTGGCGCGAGGCCGATTGTATGGTCGGGAAAACGGTGGATATTTCAGTAGGTAGCCGTGCGCACCGTGGCACGGTGGCCGGCATCGACGACCAAGGTTTACTGCTGTTAACGGATGTTGATGGTGAACTGCGCCGTTTCGCATCCGGCGAGGTGAGTTTTAGCAAATCGTGATTTTATTGGTTGACCTGGGTAACAGCCGCTTGAAATGGGCATTGGCGGTCGACGGTCGGGTCGGAGATATTCACGCGGCTGATTATCGACAAACCGGATTCGCCGAGTGCTTGCAACGGCAATGGCGGACCTACGCCAGGCCCGATTGCGTTGGCATCGCCGCGGTCGGCGCACCGGCGGTCCTGGGCGATGTATCGGACGTGGCGAGACGGTTATGGCCGGGGGTGGACATTGTGCAACCGTTACCGGTGGCCAGTGCGGCGGGCGTGGTCAATGCTTACCACAGTCCCGATAAACTGGGGATAGACCGATGGCTAGCTTTATTGGCCGTGCGCCGCGCTTATCCGGGGCGTTGGTGTATCGTCGATTGCGG
>NZ_JBYMAP010000113.1:0-13991 GCF_057766305.1 Methylomonas sp. BG-2
TATCGGCAGCGAATTGTTCGCAAAAAACTCGCTGAATTGATATTGCGACACGTAAATTAAATTCGGCAATACGCTATCGGTAAACGGCCCATCGTAATAGCAGTATTGCAAGCGCTCCAAACCGGTTTCGTCAACGCCTGAGTTTTGCCGCTCGGCTTCGAGCAACGCTAACTTCAGATCGAGAAAATAACAATCCGGTCGAACGGCCATGGCGTGTTGCAATTTGAATTAACGGCCGATAAACATCGATATCCGGCTCTGCTTGGCTTGATTCAGTTCGTCGATATTGCTGTGATTAATAAAGTTATCCACGGCCGCGGCATAGGTAAACCGTTCGGCAATCACCGTCGGTGAAAGTGCCGGCCGGGCTTGCGCATTTAATATGTCCAGCAGTTCTCGGCGAGTTTTAAAAAACAAGCAGGCTTGGTCCCAATGCGGCGACTCCGCGATACTCCGGCAATCGTAGACCAGCGGAATGCAGCCGCAGGCCGCCGCTTCAGCCAATCGTTGGGAATTGATTTCGAAGGGGTGGGACACTAGCGCATAGCGCGCCGAGCGATACACGTCGGCAACCGCCGCGCCGTGTTTTAACTCGCCCTTGAAATGGCCGGCCACCGCGGGATCTTGCTCCCAGTAGCGCCCGTAAATTTCAACCGGCATGGCCTCGGATTCACACAGCCATTTCACCGAATAATCGCGTATCGCATAATGCAATAAATTCCAGAATACGAAGGCCGGTGCCAACCCGTAACGATCCGCTATTTCGCCGGCCATGGCTTCGGTTACCGTTTCGCCGCGATCGATTTTCTCAACGAAAATTTCGACAATTTCACGCTGTTCCGGCCGACTCAAATCAACCGAGTTCAGATACGAACTACCGACAAAGACCACCTTGTTTTGCCGCTCGATGCCGCCATCGGCATTGAATATCTCGTCATCGACCGCGAAATGTTGGCGAACGATGTTTTTGGCGCCGCTTAACGCCAAATGCCGATCCAATACCGGCGAAATCGAAAACACATAATCGTTGTCGCGCCAACGCAGTGCTTTGTGTTCGGTAATTTGCGGCATGCTATCCTGCCACCAGGAAATATTGGTCACCTTATCGTTAAGCGCCAGATTGTTCAGCTGATTGACGTAAAAAATAACGTGCGGATTAAACTCGATATAGTTTCGATAAAATTTAATCAAGTTATTGGTTTCCATTTCCCCGTCTTCCATATAAAACCAAACCTGATACCCGCGTTTTTCGAAGGCCTTGGCCACCGCGCGCGAGCAATATTGCATGACCGTGGTTAGCCGGCTCGAAGGCAGCATGATTTTCAGCGGTTCGCCGTCGTGGAATTTGGGCGTCAACTGTTTCGCCTCGGCCAGCAATTGCGAAATCAAGGTTCGCCGTTGCTGCTTGACTTCATTGACGATCATTTCGAATCCGCTCCGGATCGAGGTTTTTAACTCGTCTTCCAATTCGTCGGGCAATTCGATTTTTGTCGGCAGCCGATACGCAGTATCCACAAAGAACTCGATGGCTTGATCCAATTCCAAATGCAGCAAATTTTCGATCCGGTGTTCGGGCAATTCGCCACGGTAGTAACAGATTTGTAAACCGTCTATCGTCGGGTGGCCGCAATTTACCCGATTCCTTTGCTTGGCGACATTTAACGCCAATAATGGATCGGCAAAAAAACTATCGGCGTGAATATAATCGCTGACTTTATAGTGCATACGATATTGGCGAATTTCGTCGATAATATCGGCCGGCATGTCGTTGAAATGCAATTCGCCGTCGTGCGAAATGGCAATTAATTCGGGTATCGGCAAATGGTTATGCGAAAAGAATTCGGTAAATTGGTCGGCCGGTACCTGAATAAAGTTCGGCAACACAATGTCGGTCAGCGGGCCGTCGTAATAACAATATTGCGGACGGGTTCGGCCGTTTTCGAAGACCGGGTTTTGGTTTAGCGCGGTCAGGTAGGCGTCTTCTATATTCATAAAAAACGCATCCTTCGCCGAATCGTGTTGGCTTTGCATTTCGCTCGCTTGATTCATCGCGCCCCCGAATCCGACCGGCTTTAAATAAAATTAATATGTTCCGGCGGATTTTTTAAATCCCACAGAAACTTATTCACGTAATCCTGGCGGCAGCCGATCGCGCAGTCCTTGTGGACGTCCACCGATTCGGCCACGTCCTTATGCACTTGCCAGTAACGCTCGCTGTTGGCGACCAAGTCGTAAAACGAATCGCTGTGCAAATCGCCGATGTAAAACCGCTCCTTGTTGAAAAACGGCCCGCACGGATAGATTTTGCCGTTACCGGAAATTTGCAATAAAAACGGCGTACCGAAGCATTGGTCGTATTTGCGGTAGCCGTCCTTATACAGATTGGTTTCGCCGGCGGCATTGATCTTGTTCCATTTCGCCTGCACCACATAGTGCTCGTTGCTCAATGCCTCGGCTTGTTTCAACAGATCGTTGACGTTCAGATACGCGTCGTAATCGATGCCGATTTCCTTGTATTCGGAATCCGAGCAATGCTTGATCACGAAGTAATCCACGCCCAGTTCGGCACCCAGCCGGGCTTCGGCCAATACTTCGTCGAAGCACTCGGGGATCAGCACCATTTGCAGGCCTATCGTGCATTTGTAATTGTTTTCTTTCTTGATTTTGACCAGTTCGCGGATCTTGGCGATCAGCAAGTCGAAATTGCCTTCCACCGATTGGTGCACCCGGCGGAAACCTTCCGGGGTGCCGGCGGACAGGTTGAAGCGGATATAGCTCATGTTCTTCAGCAGGTCGTGGGCGCGCTCCATGTCCAAGGCGATGCCGTTGGTGGCCATCGCGGTATCTATGCCCAGCTCGCCGGCCAGCACCGTGGCGTCGTACAAGGTCGGGTTCAGCGTCGGCTCGCCGTCGCCGATGAAGCCCAACGAGCGCACGCCCAACTTGCCGCAGTCGCGGACGAAATCCAGCAAGGCCTCGCGGCCTATCATCGCGCCCTTGGTCATGTTTTGCACCACCGCGTAGCAGTACAGACACGCGGTATTGCAGAACTTGGTCAGACCCATGTCGATATGCACCGGCGCGAAGCGCTGGCCGTTTTGCCAGGCTTGCACGCGGTCCAGATGGTGCATCATCTTGTGGCCGTCGAAGCGAAAGCGTTCGCGCTGGGTGCGGAAGCTGGGCCCGGTGAACTGATTGGGTACCGAAGGCTCGTGCTCGCAACCGGCCTCCAAACGCACGATACCTTCCTGGCCGTCGTGGCTCACGGTCTTGAATTTTTGCCCCGGCAAGCGGCTTAATTGGCTGGTATCGATGACTTGGTAGTCTTGCGACAACGCACTGCGGTCGACAATCTGGTTGGAGGTACGCAGCTTGTGGCCCGGCTTGTTGAACAGCGGCGCGTCTTCAGGGATGGAGGTAACCGCGGCATTGCCGAATCGGTTGATGTGCTCGGGTTTGGACATGGCGAGTTCTCGAATAAGTTAAAACGGGCCGACGAAACTGCGGTCGGGCTGATCCTTGGCCAAATCGGATTGCAATTGCCGGTGCAGCGTATCCATTAGCGGCCGTTGCGCCAATAATTCCAGCGCCGCTTCGGCGATCCGCTCCGCGCCGGGGTAGTAATGGTTGGCCTGAAAATGCGTGGTCGGCACCGGATGGTTCGGATAAGCGATCAGGCAAGGCGCTTGTTTTAAAGTGTTTGGCTGGCGCTGATACAAGCGCGAGATCAACACATGGCCCAGCGAGGCCATTTCCGGCGCGCAATCGGCCACCAACAACAAACCGGTTTTGGCCGCCGACCCGGCCACGCTGTCGACATCCAGCGGGGTCAGGCAGCGCATGTCGATCACTTCGGCTTCGATACCGTGCTCGGCCAACACGGTCGCCGCTTTCAGCGCTTCGATGCTCATATGCGAGAACCCGGCAATGCTGATGTCGCGGCCTGCGCGCAGTACCGCCGCGCCGCGCAAGCCGGCCGCGGGCCGCTGTTTATCGACTTCGCCGATCACGTGATGCAACCAGCGGTGCTCGACGAACAACACCGGGCCGTCGTCGGCAATCGCGTCCAGCAGGAAATGGTAGGCATCGCCGGCCGTGGTCGGCATCACCACTTTCAAACCCGGCACCTGGGCGAACATCGCTTGCAGGCTTTGCGAATGCTGCGGCCCCTGCCCCCAGCCGCGGCCGATAATGACCCTCACCACCAACGGCACGCTTTGCTTACCGTCGAACATGTAATGCCATTTGGCGGCATTGTTGACCAGCTGGTCCATCGCCAGCAACGCGAAGTCGATGCGCTGATGTACCAGCACCGGCCGCATGCCGGCCAGCGCCGCGCCGATGCAGATGCCGGTCATGCCGTTTTCGGCCAGCGGCATGTCCAACACCCGCTCGACGCCGTATTTCTCGCGCAAGCCTTGGGTGGTGGCGAAAATGGTTTTCGGATCGGGCACGCCTTCGCCGATCAGCAGCATCTCAGGATACTGGTTTAGCGCGTCGTCCAGAGCTTCGCGAATCGCTGCGCCATAACTCAGCGTCAAGGTCTCAGACATATAGATGCCGCTCCATGTCGGCCAATTCCGGCGGTTGGCCGGCCAGCGCCCGCGCGAAGGCCTCGGCGATCTCGGCGCCAATCCGCTGCTCGATGTCGAGCAAGGCCTCGGCGGCGACGCCGGCCTCGGCCAATGTCCGGCCGGTATGCAACAACGGGCAACGTTGTTTCCAGGCCAGCAACTCGCCGGGAAAGCGGTAACCCAGCTCGTCGTCTTCGTTCGGTCCGCAATGTTCCGGCCAGCGATGGGTATGCAATTCCAAAAATTGCGGACCAGCGCCATTTCGAGCAGCGGCGATGGCATTTTCCGCCAGCGCGTACACTTGCTCGACCTTGTTGCCGTCGCCGCTGACGGCTTGTAAGCCGTGGGCGGCGGCGATGGGGTAAATGTCGCGGGCCGGCTGGCGTTCGTACAGCGGCGTCATCACCGAATATTGATTGTTCTCGCACACCATCACCAGTGGCAGTTGCTTCAGCACCGCGAAATTCATGGTCTCGTGCAACACGCCTTCCTCGAAACAGCCGTCGCCAAAAAAGATTACCACCACGTTCTTCGAGTTCCGGCGCTGTTCGCCCCAGGCGTAACCGGCCGCCACCGGCACGGTGCCGCCGACGATGGGCGTGGAGGCGATAAATCCGGCCGATAAATCGCTCAAATGCATCGAGCCGCCACGTCCGCCGCAACAACCTTCGGCAAAGCCGTACAGCTCGGCAATCAAGCCGACCAGACTGCCGCCCTTGGCCAGATAATGACCATGGCCACGATGATTGCTGAATACTTTGTCGCTGTCGGTCAGATGCGCACAGACCCCGACCGCGATGGCTTCCTCGCCGATGCATAAATGGGTCGGGCAACGCATTTGTTGCTCGGCGTAACGCTCGGCAATGGCTTCTTCGATCCGGCGGATGCGGAGCATCGAGTAATAGAGTTCAGTCAGATTGATAGCCATTGGATTCAAAACGTGTTGTAAATATCTGTGCAATACCACGGCGCCGTTTATCAACGGTACCCCGTTCGAGCTTAATCAGTCTAAACCCGATGTGGTACCACCTTCGTACCGACCCAGAGAGAACATCTTCAGGGCCGGGTGAATTCTACTTTGTCAGATTCCCGGTAGTGTTCGCCATTTCGGCAGGGATTCGCTTTCGCGCTGTTACGGGTGCCCGAATCCAGATGCCACGGTCGGATCGAAACTGCCATCGGTGGAACTGGATGACCGCTTCCCGGCGGGCGTAACGGCGTTGCTTAAATCTGACAAAGTAGAATTAATAACCAGCGCTGCTCAAATGTTTATAAAAAAGACGGTAGAAGGCTAAACCAAAATTCCCCTCGCAATCCACCAATCTTGAGTATTGCCGGTTCAATCCAGACGCTCCATCCAGTAATCCGGTTTTCGATGCAAATGCGCGACTGCAACCACGATAACTTTCCTCTCATCCAAACCGTACAAAACACTGTATGGAAATCGTTTGACCAAACAACGGCGAATATCACGCCCAATCGAGAGATACGCTTCAGGGAATACCACGATGCGTCGAATCGCCGCATCGAGTTCGTTTAAAAACTGCTGACCTAAACCGCGCTGCTGCAGCTCGTACCATTGGAAGGCTTAGTCCAGCTCTACTTCGGCCGCCACCAGAAACTCGACCCTCATTTATATTTGCGCATGACTTCGTCGTAGCCGCGCGTAGTCAACTGACCTGCCTGATATGCCTGCCATCTGGCTTGAGCCTCGTCCGACCAAACCGCTTCGATTTCCGGGTCCGGAACATCCAGATCCGCCAACAGCATCTCCGCCAGTTGCAGTTTTTCCAATGGCATCAGCCGACTGAGTTGTTGATAAATTTCTTTGGTATCGGACATCGCATTGCTCCCGTCGCGGCATTTCGTCAAGTTGCCTATTGCTTGCAAACATAGCCGGCTTTATCGTTACCCGCCAAACTATTCATTTCAACAAAGTGGTGATGTATTTGAACAAGGCCACTGCCCGAACCGGCTCGCGGTTGCAGACGATTTGCACGTCCAGCGCCGCCGCCGCGCTGCCGGCGAACAAGGCCAGGTCCGGCGCCAGACCGGCGCCTAGGCACAGTCCGGCCAGCGACAAAAAGGCATCCCCGGCGCCGATGCGGTCCACCACCTTGGACGACAGGGCCGGAATTTTGTATTGGGTTTTGATGTGATCCAGCAGCAGCGCGCCCTTGGTGCCGCGGGTGATCGCGATATGGCTGGCCTGCAATCGATCGGCCAGTTGTCCGGCCAGCTCTTCGATCGCCCCGCCTCTATCATGCACCGCCAAGCGCAGTTCCGGTTCGTTCATCGACAGAAAATTGGCGCGCGGATAGCGGGTAATTAAATGGTAGCCGCGATTGCCGCTGTTGACCTGGGCGTTGACGGCCAGGAATTTGGCGCCGCCGGACAAGGCCGCAACCATCTCGCCGGAAATGAAGCCGTTGCCGAAATCCGGCACGATCACCACGTCAAAATCGCCTAAATGCCGATCCAGCCAAGCCACGATCTTGCGGTTGGTGTCTTCCGGCAGCGGCGCGTCGTTGTAAAAATACACTTCGAACAACTTGGCGATATCGGCGTCGACATAACGGCGCTTGACGATAGTCGGCCTATCCTGGCTGAAAAAAAATACCGGATCGATGTTGGCATTCAGGTTGGTGCGGATGAAGTCTTCGTGGCTCTTGGTCGCGCCCAACCCGGACAGCAGGGTGACGTTGCCGGCGAATTCGGCCACGTGATTGGCGACCGCGATCGCGCCGCCGGCAAAGCGTTCGTAGTCGTGGTATTTGACCGAAAACACGTTGCCCTTGCCGGACTGGCCCAAGGCCGAGGTGTAATGGTATTCATCGACGATGGCCTCGCCGACCACCAACACGTTCAGGCCCTGCAAACCTTTCAGCTGCTCTATCATCGCGTTGGCCGAGATCCGCTCCTTGAATTCGTCCAGATAGGCGGAAATTTCCGGCGAGAACACCTCGAAATATTCGTTCAGCAAGCGGGTGGAACTGGAAGTCAGCTCGTCGGTGAAAAACACCTTGCCGCCGTGGCGTTCCACCGCGTCCCGTTCGTGCTGAATATTGCCGGTCAAATCGTCGCTGGTGCTTTTGTAGTCGCTGCCCTTCACGTACAGATCGGGCTTGACCGCGTCCAGCACGTTCACCGCGGTCACCGCATGATTGATCGCCACACTATCGACGCAGGCCAGCGCGGCGATGTTTTCGGCCCGCAAGTATTGATTGAACACCGGCCGGCCGGGACCTTTGTTGACGTATTCGTCGGCGGTGACGCTGACCAGCAGTGCGTCGGCCTCGCGGGCGGCGGCCTGCAAATGGCGGATATGGCCGATGTGCAGCAGATCGAAAGTGCCGTGGCACAACGCCACGGTTTTACCTTCCGCCTTCAATTCGGCGGAACGCTGGGCCAGTTGCTCGATCGACAGAATTTTGGTGGTGGACATGGCTTTAGGTTTTTATCAAATGATCGGTGATATGGTGCAACACGAACAAATGCGCCAGCTCGACCATGCCGTAATGGCTGCTGTCCAACCAGACGTTCCAGCGCCCCAGCTTGCGTAACGGATTGTCGGCCTTGAAACCGCTCAGGGTTAGCACCGCCAAACCCTTGGCATTGGCGGCCGCGACCGCATTGACGATGTTAGCCGACTGCCCGGAGCTGCTGATCGCGATCAACAAATCGTCGGGATAGGCGAAGGCCGCGACCTGCTTGGCGAAAGCCTGTTCGTAACCGTAATCGTTGGTAAAGCAGGTCAGGGGCGCCGCTTCGTGCAAGGTCAACGCGCACAAGCCGCCGACGTTGCGCAGATCGGTGATCACATGGCTGGCAATCGCCGCGCTACCGCCGTTACCGAGGATGATGACCTTGGCCTGTTGTTGCTTGACTCGGGCGAATTCGGCCAGGACCTCGGCGACGACGCCTTCGCCGTCCAATTCGGCGCCTGCCGCATCGCTGAAACGGCACCCGGCCAGCAATTGCGCAAACTGTCCCGCGGCTTTGACGATGGGCATAGCGGTCTCCTTATTTGTCCAGGTATTTGAACCAATCGGCGGTGGCGTCGGCGATCGAAGCCGAGGTCCACAGCGGCGCTTCCCGCCAATAATCGATATGCGCCAGCATATTCGCTACGCCCTGCTCAAAATCGACTTGCGGTCGCCAATTCAGCTTTTCCCGGATCTTGCGGGTGTCGGCAAAGGTGCAATCCGGCTCGCCGGGCCGCTTGGGAATATATTCGATGTCCCCGCCCAGCAAACCCACCAGTTTATTAATACTGTAGCTGCCGCCGCTGCCGACGTTCATCACCTCGCCGACCCACTCCGACTCGGCGGCGGCGATGAAGGCGTTGGCCACGTCGGTCACATAGGTAAAGTCGCGGGTTTGCTTGCCGTCGCCGACCACGGTAAACGGCTTGCCGTTCAGCTTTTGCGCCAAAAACACCCCGAATACCGCGCCGTAGGCGCCGGTGGTGCGGGCGTGCGGGCCGTAGACGTTGAACAGGCGCAACGACAGCGCCGGCAAGCCGTAAAGCTGCGCCCAGTGCAACACCAATTCCTCGCCGAGATACTTGGTCAGCGCATACGGGTATTGCGGTTTGACCGGCGCGGTTTCCGGAGTCGGGAACTGTTCGGCCAAACCGTAGCAGGACGACGACGCGGCATACACCAAGCGTTTGACGCCAACCGCGCGGGCCGCTTCCAACACGTTGAAGGTGCCGTCGACGTTGGTTTCGTAATAAGCCCGCGGCTTTTCGATGGACGGCACGATGTCGGCCAGACCGGCCAGATGAAACACCCAATCGACACCTGCGAATAGCGGCGCGATGGTGGCAAAATCGCGAATGTCGGCCTGATGAAACTCGAAGCGATCCTGTTCCAGCAAGTCGGCGATGGTTTCCCTGCGGCCGCCGACCAGATTGTCGATGACCTTGACCTCATGGCCTTGGCGCCACAGTTCGCGGCTCAGATGACTGCCGATAAATCCGGCGCCGCCGGTGACGATGACCTTCATGCGCGATCCTTAAATGAAATTGACATGAGCGGGTTGGTTGTCGGCCAGTTTGTCCAAATATTGATTCACCGCTTCCATCCGACAGTTTTTGCGGCACTCGTGGATGTCCAGTTCGTGGCCGATGAAATGCCAATTCGCGCGGCGCTTCTCGCCTTCCCAAATCGCCTGAAAACTTTGTTCGGCGATGTTGCCGTAGGCAAAGCGCGAGTCGGTCAGATAGGCGCTGCAACCGTAGACCTCGCCGTCGGCCATGATATACGCCCAAAAATACGGCGTGGCGTGGCAGGTTTTATAGCGCTGTTGATCCGACTGGCTGTAATTTTTCATGGTTTGTTCGCGAAACACCACGTTAAAGCCGTCGCCGTTAAAAGCCGCCAGTTCTTCGGCCATGCCCAGCAAATCGTCGTAGCGCAGGTTTTCGTAAACGCGGGTCTCGCTGAACAGGTGTTGGGAATAGGGTTTGACCACCAGATAGTCCAGGCCGATGTCCTTGCAGATCCCGGCCAAGGTAGCGATCTCGTGGCGGTTTTCCGGTAACAACAGAATCTGCGCGCCCAGCGTGCAGGCCAGACCGTTTGCCCGCTTATACACGACCGCCGCGCGCAGGTTGTTCAACACCAAATCAAAATCCGCCGGCTTGGTGCGGTGTATCGCCGCGTAAGTCTCGGCGCTGCCGGCATTCAACGACACTTTGATCCAGGAAGTCAGCGGCAGCGATTGTTCGATGAATTTGGCATTCATCAGCGTGCCGTTGGTGGTGAACGACACGTCGATGCCGGCATCCACGCTGGCCTTGACGATTTCGTTGATCTCTTTGTGCAGCATCGGCTCGCCCTCGCCGGCGTACATGATGCTCTTGACGCCGAGCCGGCCCATCTCGGCCAGGCGCTGCGTCAGAATTTTGACGTCCAGCCGCTTGGCCTGGTAACCGATGTAATCGACCGCGCAAAAGGTGCAGCGATGGTTGCAGGCGCCGACCGGCGAGACTTCCATATAGATCGGATAGACCGATCTGGCGAGCTCCCAGTCCTGCCTGCCGTCCAACCACTGGGCGACGCGCTTGGGGTGGTACACCAATTTATGACTGTCTATCCGGTATTTGTCCGTCATGTTTTTGTCGCTTGCCGGTGAAAAACGCTATTGTCCCAGTAAAAGCGATAATTGTGCCAACGGGATACTGGTTAAGTGTAGCGCCTGCCCGCTCGAATGCGTAACTGTCGGCGCGCATCGTTAAACCCGTTACCGCCGCTCCGAAAACGCCGGCCACCGCGCAAACCTAACTACTCCACCGAGTTTCGATCTGAATATTTGATTGACATCACAAAAAATCACTCGATAGAATGGAACCGTCGCAAGAACTGTCACACGCTCGTCATAAAACAAGGTTTAGAGGCCTATCAAGGCGAAGAACCACGACAACATCGCGAACCAAGCATTTGCGGCGAGACTAACCCATCACAATTGCAGCAAGGAGAGTGGAATGAAAGCACTGATAGTCGGCGGAATTCTGTCCCTAACGTTGGCGACTCCCGATTCGGCCAATGCCGTTTCGTTATTGACGCTTGCGGACGGCACATTCGGAGAGATAGCCCTGGCCCCAAACGATGACGAATCAAGTTCGATTTTGAATTTGCCGTTTGCCGTTAACTTTTACGGGAATGTGTTCAACCATTTTTACGTGAACAACAACGGCAATATTACGTTTCAATCCCGGCTCTCCGAATTCACGCCCAGCAGTTTCCCGATCTCCGAACAACCGATGATCGCGCCCTATTGGGCCGATGTCGATACGCGTTGCGAAAGTTGCGGCAACGTTTACGTCGGCACGCCGAACGCCAACACCACCATCGTGACCTGGAACAACGTCGGCTACTATTCCGAACACGCGGACAAAACCAACAACTTCCAACTGGTGCTGCGCAACCAGCAAAACGGCGATTTCGATGTGGAATTTCGTTACGACCGGCTGGAATGGACCACCGGCGACGCCAGCGACGGCACCGACGGCCTAGGTGGCACCCCCGCGCAGGCGGGTTTTGACGCCGGCGACAACGTTAATTACTTCACGCTGCCGGGTTCGTTCACCAGCGATATTCTCGACATCGCCAATACCACGAATGTCATCAACGGCGATCCCGGCTTCTGGTCGTTCAGCATCCGCAACGGTCTGACGCCCGGCGCAACGCCGTCCAACCCGCTACTGCCGGTTGTCGTCGACGACTCTTTTGTATTCGATTTCAACATCCAGGAAGAACAGCAGATTTTTATCGATCCGGAGGTCGCGGTCGGTTACGACTATGAAGTGACTTCGGGTCCGAACTTCGCCTCCGTGCTATTGCCTACCACAATCGGCGACGGCGTTTACGATTTGTACCTCTGGGAAAATTCGGACTACGTGTTTTCGGCGGCGCTAACGGGCGGCACCGAATATTTCTTCGCACCCGGTGGCGTCAGCCGCTTCCGCATTCTGGGAATCGAAGTCAGCGCGAACCTGGACCCCAACAATCCGCAAGCCTTCGTGACCGGTCTGACCTTTGCCGGAGCCGGTGCGGTCAGCCTGACTCAAACGCCGCTGGTCAGCCAAGTACCGCTACCGGCATCCGGATGGCTGCTGCTCTCTGGTTTACTGGCAGTCGGATCATTGAAACGCTCGCGTTCAACTGCTTAGGCCAGCTAAGCCGGTAGTCGTGACGGCGAGGATGCCGGCCATGTGGCCGGCATCCTCGGTCTCTCCCGCGCCGATTCGGATCAAGCGCCCGTTTTTTACCAAGCTTTACACTGTTCGGCGGCTCACCGCCTTGCCAAGCCAGACAGCAGCGCATAAACTGCCTCCCGGTTCCCAAGCGAACTGAAATCCTGTCGCAAACCCGCTTCGCCGGGTCGGCGGGACGAACGCCCCACCTACCGCTGTCGAAGCCATCGCCACTACTGCCGGTCGGAATGTTTACCAGCACCAACCGTAACCAACCGATACCGTTGCCATGCCGCTCAATCCCGAGAACCGCGTTAGCCGCTCGCGCCGGCTGGCGATCCTTTTGCTGATTTTGCTGGCCGGCGCCGCATTCGCGGCCTACCGCCGGCTGACGCCCCACCCGTCCGGCGACGCCGACCGCCCCGCGCTGGCAACCGTATCGCTCGGCGATATCGAGGAAACCGTCACCGCTCAAGGCAAGCTGGAACCCAAGGAATACGTGGATGTCGGCGCCCAGGTCACCGGCCAGCTGCAAAAAGTCTATGTCAAGATCGGCGACAACGTCGATGCCGGCCAATTGTTGGCGCAGATCGATCCGCGCATTTACGCGGCGAGGGTCGCCGCCGACGAAGCCAATATCAAAAATCTGCAAGCGCAATTGCGTGGCCAGCAAGCTCAAGCGGTGTTCGCCCGCCAGCAATTCGAACGAAACCGGGACTTGCTGGCTAACCGGGGCATCAGCGTCCAGGATTTCCAGAATAGCGAATTCACATTGAAAAACGCCGACGCCACCGTCGCGGCGATCGAAGCCCAGATCGAACAATTGCAATCGACCTTGAACGGCGACAAGACCAATCTGGGATACACCAAAATCTACGCGTCGATGGCCGGCACGATGGTCGATCAAAAAGCCCGCGAGGGTCAAACCCTCAACGCCAACCAGACCACGCCGATGATTTTGCAACTGGCTAAGCTGGATACGATGACGGTACGCGCCCAAGTCGCCGAAGCAGACGTGATGCGGCTCGGCCCGGACATGGCGGTTTATTTCACCACGCTGGGTTCGGGCGAGCGACGCTGGCAAGCCAAGGTCAGACAAATTTTGCCGACTCCGGAAGTCATCAACAATGTCGTGCTCTACAACGTTCTGGTCGATGTCGACAACCGCGACCGGCAATTAATGACCGGCATGAGCACGCAAATGTTTTTCGTGCTGGGCAAGGCCGACCAGGTCCCATTGATCCCGGTCAAGGCGCTCGGGCCCCGCGATCGCCGCGATGACGGCGGAGTCGGCGCGGCGTATCCAGTCAAGGTAGCGGGCCCGCAAGGCAGCCGCGAAACCGTGGTCCGCATCGGCTTACGCAATCGCCGTTTCGCTCAGGTGCTGGCCGGCCTGTCGGAGGGCGATCAGATCGAATTGCCGGCCGGCCCCGACGACAAAGCCAAAGTCCGCCGCCGGGAAACCACTCCACCCGGCCCCAACGCCGGGATACCCCGCCTATGACGCCGGTACCGCTGCTGCAACTGACCGACGTACGGCGCATCTATCCCAACGGCGATGCCACGGTCAGAGCGCTGGACGGCGTATCGCTGACGATCTGGCCGGGCGAGTTCGTCGCCATCATCGGCCAATCCGGCTCGGGGAAATCGACGCTGATGAACCTGATCGGCTGCCTGGACCGGGCCGACGCCGGGAGCTACCGGGTGCTAGACCG
>NZ_JBYMAP010000114.1:0-13837 GCF_057766305.1 Methylomonas sp. BG-2
TCTGATAGGTGTACTTAATATAATTTCTCAGGATTGGATGAGCATAGTTTACTGGTGTGTTTTGATATTCCCAATCTTCATGCTCAGCTAAGCCTCTTAAATACTCGATGTTTTCATCGAATTTTGGCATAAAGCAGAAGTCATAAAAATCTGTTGGAAAGTCATATGGTTTATTTTGTTCCATAAAAAGGTTTACCATTATTGTGAAATCTGGACATTATTTTGAATAAGCGTTTAGAGGTACTCAACTAGATGACGTACATCGTTCGCGAGAGATGCGCGTCCTAACATTGGCAGCATCCTACAACAGAACTTGAAACTCAAACTACAAAATCACACAACAACTATTCTCCGCGCGACGAGGTTAATCCCCTATGCCGCGCCGAGCACCGAAGGGTTTGGGCGGATCAGCCCGCAGGGGCGATGCAGGGATGCATCGCGTTTTCGGAGGGCTATGGATAGCCCTTCCGAAAACCCCGTTCAAACCCTTCGGCGCGCAGGATCAAAGCGGCATGGGGTGGCTTTTTCTTTGGATACTTTCTTTTGGCCAAGCAAAAGAAAGTATCGCGGTTGTCGGTCCGCGAACCGACACATAAAAAAACCGTCGCGGTAGCGACACTAAATTCAAATCCCCTCACCCCAACCCTCTCCCGGAGGGAGAGGGAGCTAAACCCCGAGAAAATTCAAAACCTCATGTCGCCCAAATCCTCGGCGCACAAACCGCCTTCCCAACAACATCCCCCCTTACCAATCCCCAAACCTCCTCAAAAAACCCTTTCAACAAATCCGCCCGCCGATCCAATCCCCGACAAATCAACAAACCCTCAATCAAAGTCACCCCACGATTAGCCTCATCCCCAATCAATGCCTGCACCGCCGCCAAATGCAAAGCCGAAGCAGGATAAACAAACAGCGTCCCGCATGCCGAATGCCCGAACAAACCCCAGCGGGCCTGAAACGCTTCGGCATCCAGGCGTAAGCGTTCCATATAAACCAAACGCCCGGCGCGGCTGATGCGCCAGTTTAAAGTGGCGGCGCCGTTGGCAAAGCCTTCGCCGGCGGCCGGGCGTCCCAAGGCCAAGATTTCCCAGCCGATGAAGCGGGCGTGCTGGGCCAACTCGATATGCATGCTGGAATTTAGACGCGCACCTTCGTAAACGATGGTTTCTTGCGGCAGCCACTCCAGGCTGGCGCCATCAGCTACGTTGAGATTGACGGTTTGCCGGGCTTCGCCGCCGCCGCTACGGTAAAACTTGCCGGCGGCGGGCGTGGTGATCAACGTTTGGGCCCTGGCTGTGGCATCGGCGTTGATGGTCAGGCGGTCGCCAGCGACCACGCCGCCGGGCGGGTGCAGCAGATAAACATGGCATACCTCGCCTTCCGGATAAAACGGCCTTTGTACGGTCAGCGGGCCACGATGAGCGCGGTTGACCAAGGCGGTTTTGGCGCCGCGCGGGGCGAAGTCTAAAGTCAGTTCGGCTTCCCAGTGGCCCGATAAAGGCTCACAAAAATTTTTCTCAGCCAGTTGGCGATACATTTGAAACCCAAAGGTTAAATCTAGTTTTAGCGCGCCCTTCGACAGGCTCAGGGCGAACGGTGTTTATAGGCGAGATTGGTAAAGTCAATCCGTTCGTCCTGAGCTAGTCGAAGGATGAATGGATTGGCTTTTCGCCAGCCGGCAAACTTCCGCCCAGTCACCCTTCATCATGGCTTCTTTTTTCTTTCGGCTCCAACCTTTGATTTGCCGTTCTGCTGATATTGCTTCTTCTCGGGTATAGGTTGCCTGCGACCAAATACATTCAACTGGAAGTCGCGTGGCCGTGTAGCCGCCGCATTCGCCTGTCTGGTGTTGGGCTATACGTTTTTCGATGTCGTCGGTATGGCCGGTGTAATAACTGCCATCGGCACATCGCAGGATGTAAACCCAAAACATTTTGCATCTCCATTAGAAGGGCGCGGCAAGTTGATAATCCGTTCGTCCTGAGCTTGTCGAAGGACGGATGGAATATCAACTAACGACAATTTCAAAGTGGTTAAGCCGTTCGTGGTTCGACAAGCTCACCACGAACGGCTTAATCAAACGGTATCCTTAAATTCGACGCTAGCTTAATAGCCTATAAACGGGATACTACACCGTCAAATACCGCTTCACCATATCGTCCGCCAATTCCTCCATCGCCCCCACCGCCACATGCCGGCCACGGTCCATGATGCAAAACTGGTTCGCCACCTTGCGGGCAAATGGCAGTTTTTGTTCCACCAGCAACACCGTCACGCCCAATTCTTTGTGAATACGGTCTATGGCTTGATGAATTTCGCCGGTTTCCGGTTTAGGGGGGGGCGTGGGCACACCGCGCGATTTGTTCAAGCGGATAATCACATCGCCGATTTCGCTGACGATGTTGGGCTGGATGCCTTCGGTCGGTTCGTCCAGAATCAGCAAGCGCGGATTTAGCACCAGCGCCCGGCCAATAGCCAATTGCTGTTGCTGGCCACCGGACAGGTCGCCGCCGCGGCGTTTCAACATTTGTTTTAACACCGGGAAAATCTCGAAGATGCTGTCCGGGACTTTTTTGATGCCGTGTTTATTGGCGGCGCGCAGGCCGGTTTTCAGGTTTTCTTCCACGGTTAATAACGGAAATATTTCCCGGCCTTGCGGCACGTAACCGATGCCTAGTTCGGCGCGGGATTCGGCCTTGGCTTTGGCCAATTCAACGCCGTCGAATTGAATGCTGCCGTCGGCCACCGGCAACAGGCCCATGATGGCTTTGAGCAGTGTAGTTTTGCCGACGCCGTTGCGGCCCATCAGGCAGACGCAGGACCCGGCGGGTACGCTCAAATCCAGGTCCCACAGGGTGTGGCTGGCGCCATAGTATTGTTGCAATGCGCTGATATTTAACATCATCCCCCCAGGTAAACTTGGATCACGCGCGGATCGTTTTGGACTTCGTCCATGCTGCCTTCGGTGAGTACGCTGCCTTCGTGCAGCACCGTGACTTTGCGGGCGATGCTGCGCACGAACTCCATATCGTGTTCGACCACCACGATGGAATGCTGGCCTTGCAAGGACAGCAATAACTCGGCGGTGCGTTCCACTTCTTGATGGGTCATGCCGGCGATGGGTTCGTCGACCAGCATCACTTTCGGGTCTTGCATCAGCAGCATGCCGATCTCCAGCCATTGCTTTTGGCCGTGCGACAGCGCGCCAGCCATTTGCCGTTGTTGCGCGGGCAGGGCGATGGTTTGCAACACATCCTGGATGCGATCGCGCTGCTCGCCGTTGAGTTTATGAAACAGCGTCGGCCAGGTGCGCTTGTCGGTTTTCAAGGCCAGTTCCAGGTTCTCGAACACGGTCAAAGCATCGAACACGCTGGGCTTTTGAAACTTGCGGCAGATACCGGCCTGGGCGATGGCCGGTTCGTCCAGTTCCAGCAAATCGATGGTCTGGCCGAAGAACACCGAGCCGCTGTCGGGTTTGGTTTTGCCGGTGATGACGTCCATCAAGGTGGTTTTGCCGGCACCGTTGGGGCCGATCAGGCAGCGCAGTTCGCCGTCGTCGATGTACAGCGACAGGTGGTTCAGTGCCCGGAAGCCGTCGAAACTGACGCTTACGTCCTCCATGTACAGAATCGGGCCGTGGCGGGCGTCGACTTCGCCGGTCAGGGGCAGGCTGGCGCCGCCTTCGGGTGTGGATGCAGCCGAGATCATCATGCCGGTTGTCCTCCGGTAGCGTTGAGAGTGGGTTTGGGTTTAATCCGCCGGCGTAGCAGGCCGACGATGCCATCCGGCATTAACAGGGTGACCAGGATGAAGGCGCCGCCCAGGCAAAACAGCCAGGCGTCCGGCATCAAGCCGGTCAACACGGTTTTGGTATAATTCACCAGCACCGCACCGATGATCGCCCCGTACAAGGTGCCGCGGCCGCCCACTGCGACCCAGATGACAATTTCTAGCGAGTTGAGCGGCGAAAATTCGCTGGGGTTGATGATGCCGACTTGCGGCACGTACAGCGCGCCGGCCAAGCCCGCCAACATGGCGGCAAACACGAACACCCAGAGTTTGAACAATTCCACCCGGTAACCCAGAAATCGCACCCGGGATTCTTGGTCACGGATGGCCGTGACCACCCGGCCCAGCTTGCTGTTGACGATCCAGCGGCACAGCAGCAAGGCGCCGATCAGGCTGAGACCGGTCATTAGTAACAACATCGAGCGGACCGCTTCGGATTGGATATTGAAGCCCAGGATGTCTTTGAAGTCCGTCAAGCCGTTGTTGCCGCCAAAGCCCATTTCGTTGCGGAAAAAGGCTAGCAACAGCGCGTAAGTCAACGCTTGGGTGATGATGGACAAATACACGCCGGTCACCCGCGAGCGAAACGCCAACCAGCCGAACACGAACGCCAGCAGGCCAGGGGCGAGGAATACCATCAACATCGCGAAACCGAAGTTCTCGAAGCCATACCAGTACCAAGGCAGTTCGGTCCAGTTCAGGAACACCATGAAGTCCGGCAGCTCGGCATTGCCATAGACGCCGCGAGTGCCGATCTGCCGCATCAGATACATGCCCATGGCATAGCCGCCCAACGCAAAGAAGGCTCCTTGGCCGAGGACCAGAATCCCGGCGTATCCCCAGACCATGTCCAGCGATAAGCCAAGCAGGGCGAAGGTGAGGTATTTGCCGATCAGGGATACCGAGTACGCGGAGAAATGCAGGGCCGAGTCTTCGGGGAAGATGAGGTTGCAGAGGGGGATTAAGAGGGTTATCGCCGCCAGCGTGGTTAGGGTGGTGGCGTAGGTTTTGTCTTGAGTCAGATTTTGTAGGTTCATTTGACTGCCTGGTTTGGTGTCGCTATCGCGACGGGTGTTTTAATGCCGGTTCGCGGACCGGCTACCGCGATACTTTTCTTTGCTCCGCCAAAGAAAAGTATCCAAAAGAAAGGCGGCCCCATGCCGCTTAGCTCACTCGGCACATCCCTGTGCCTCGCCCTTCGGGTGCTATCGCATGCAAATCGGCTATCCTGCCGATTTGTCCTGCGCTCCTGCGGGTTTGTCGAGGGTTTTCGGAAGGGCCGTCCTAGCCCTCCGAAAACGCGCGGCATCCCTGCCGCGCCCCTGCGGGCAACTTCTCGCCAAACCCTCCGGTGCTCGGCGCGGCATCAGGGGATAAAACCATCAGCCGCCGGGGGCACACAATTGAGCCTCCTAACGATATGCCTTGGATCTGCTACATTTATTGTCGTTATTATTTAGCAGTTGCCCATGATCAATTTTTGCTCAGTAATTAAATAAGCCTATGAATAACTTGCAGCGGCACAGAGTTATAATCGTTATATTGTGTTTTTCATCATCATTCATGGGTTTGTTGGTGACTTTCGCGTCGTTATTTTCCGTATTTACATCGCGATCCAGTCATGATTATTCTTTTGGTTATCTTGGTCTATTAATGCTGTTTTCTTGGGTTGTTTTAGCCGTTATGAGTATTTGTTGGGTTCAAGATAAGAAACTAAAAAAAATATGGCCAATTTTGGGGACAATTTCGGGTATTGTTTGTGTTTTATTTACAGGGTTCCCTATTAACATCATCTTTATTTTTCCTGCATTAATCTTGGCTTGGTACCTTGTGGGGTGGTTTGTATACCAGGCTTAGCTCCCTAGGTGCTGATCGAAACTTCGGTGCTCGGCGCGGCATACGGGGGTTACAACGATCAGTCGCCCAAATTTCCGTAGGGTGGGCAACTTTGCCCACCGTTGGCTGTTGTTCCGCGTGGGCACTTAATCGTGCCCACCCTACGACTCCTATTCGAAGTTACTTAAAATATTATTCAATTCTTTAGTTTGTTGTTCAGCCATACCTGACTTGCAATATGTGTAGGATGATGCAACCCATGATGATGAACCTCCATTAATATCTGCCTTTATAGAGCAAAACTGTTCTCGATATTTCATCCAAGTCATTTGAGATTCCACTAAATCATCAGCTTGTTTTTTATATGAATCGGACATAGAAAGAATTTCTAATAACTTTTTATATGCAACATCTAGCTCTTTTTCTGCGGTTTCTAAAGATGATTTAGCATCACAGTCGGACCTTATTCCGCTACCTGTTGGAAGTTCGTCGCATTCATTTGAAAACGCGTTTAACGAAAATAACACCAGGACAAATTGCAAAACGACCATCTTCATTGGAAACCCCCGTAACTTGAAACGTGTGTCAACAGAGTGTAGGAGTTATCTCTTCGTTTTGTACACCCTATAAGCTTTCTCTCGTTCCAACTCGGCGCATATGAGGGCTAGCCCGTAGGATGTGCTGAGCGAATGCGAAGCGCATCTGTCGCGAGCGATGCGCCTCCTACCGTCGGCACATCCTACAAATTCTTACCATCGTCAAACTATGCATCCACTCAAAATCGCGCGAGGGGTTTACTCGCCTCTGCCGCGCCGAGCACCGGAGGGTTTGAACGGAATAGCCCGTTAGGGGCGTCGCATGGATGCGGCGCGTTGCATGCAGGGGCTGGGAAGCCCCTTCAGGCAACCCCGTTCAAACCCGAGGAGCGCAGGGAATAAGCGGCGGTGGGGTGGCCTTTTCTTTGAATACTTTCTTTTGGCCACGCAAAAGAAAGTATTTCGGCTGTCGGGCCGAGACCCGACTTCAAAACAACCCGTCGCGACAGCGACACAACCTCCAAAACCTCAAGACTCAGCAGCTCTCCCTTTCTGCGGAAACAACCCCCTAGGCTTCTTCTGAATAAACAAAATAATGAACACCAACACCAAAATCTTCGCCAACACCGCCCCGGCGTAAGGCTCCAATACCTTATTGGCGATGCCCAACGAAAACCCGGCGACCAACGTTCCGAACAAATTACCAACCCCGCCAAACACCACCACCATGAACGAATCGACGATATAAGCCTGACCCAAGTTCGGCCCGACGTTGGTGATCTGGCTCAGGGCCACGCCGGCCACGCCGGCGATGCCAGAGCCCAAGCCGAAGGTCATCGCATCGACCCGCGAAGTGGGGATGCCCATCGCCCTCGCCATGCCGCGATTTTGGGCGACGGCGCGGACTTCCAAACCTAATTTGGTGCGCTTCAAGATTTGCAGCAGAGCGGTGAACACCAGTAGGCAGAAGATCAGGATGTAAAAGCGGTTCCAGGTCAGCGAGAGAAAGTCGTTGATCTGCCAGGAGCCGCTCATCCATTCCGGGGTGGAGACGCTGCGGTTCAGCGGCGAGAAGATCGAGCGCACCGCTTGTTGCAGGAACAGGCTGACACCGAAGGTCGCCAACAGGGTTTCCAACGGCCGGCCGTATAGGAAGCGGATGATGCCGCGCTCGATGGCGATACCGACCAAGGCCGCGACCAGGAAAGCCATCGGAATCGACAGAATCAGCGCCGTACCCAGGTTATTCGGCAGCAGTTGCTGCATCACGTAAGTGGTGTAAGCGCCCAGCATCATCAGCTCGCCGTGGGCCATGTTGATCACGCCCATTACGCCAAACGTAATCGCCAGGCCGATGGCGGCCAGCACCAGCACCGCACCCAAACTCAGGCCGAAGAACACGGTTTCGATCACGGCGTAGGTTTGCAAGCGGTTGTGGATGCTGACCAGCGCGGCTTCGGCCAGATTGCGGATGTCGCTGTCGGGCTCGATAAAATTGCCGTCGGCGTCTTTCTCGGTCAGGGCTTGCAGGCGGTTGGCGGCGTCTTGGCTGGTTCGGTCTTTCAAGGTGGAAATGGCGGCGATGCGCTTGGTCTTGTCGTCGCTGTCGATGTCTCGGAGCAGCAGGATTTCCTCGATCGCGGCGCGAACCTTGGGCGCGCTTTCTTGTTCCAGACGGCCGCGCAGCAAGTCCAGGCCCTTGTCGTCTATCTCTTTTGCCATCGCCTTGACCGCCGCCAAGCGGGCGTCGGCGTCGGCGACGTTTAATTGCAGTTGGCCGATGGCCTTGCGCAAGCTGCCGCGCAGTTTGTTGGTGACGTTGATTTTGCCGACCGCCGCGCGGTCCACTTCCGCAAGTGCCGCGCCGCTGGCCGCGTCGGTCAATTGATAACCGGCCGACGATTCCACGCCGATGACCAGTTTGCTCTCGGCTTTCAGATCGAACAATTTGCCGTCCAGCAAGGCTTGCAGCGCCGGCAAGGCGCGGCCGTCGGCGGCCAGACTTTCGATCGCGGCTTCGCGGTCGGCCATGCTGCCGACCCGTAACTGTTCCAGATGTTGGCTGAAGGCGTCCGGTTCTTGTGCTTGGACCGAGGCTGCGAAGATAAACAGGAGGGTACTGAGCGCGTAACTCACGCACAAAAAAATCGCTTTGATAACGCCGCTCGGCTTGGCCCCGGCCCACAGAGGAGTACGAACTGAACACAGGGATAGGAAAAGAGCAACGGCCGAGGCGCGGCCGAGCGGCGTTATTAAAGCGGTTTGCGAACAATAAACAGACATGGCGATTCCTTCGTGGTGGGCCGCGCCGGCATCCGTGCCGGTGCAACCCTGGTTAAGCGTGAGGCGGATGTGATCGAGCATCCGCCGAGTTCATCCGATCAGTATTTTTGACCTGAACATTTCTTGGTTTTGGTGTTGTAGTTGCCGCAGCTGATCGGCGCGGTCCAGTCGGCGATGATCGGTTTGCTGTCCGGCAGGAAGTCGGACCAGGCGTCGCCGTCGACGACTTTATTGGTTTGCCAGACTGTGACGAACTGGCCGTCTTCTTGAATTTCGCCGATCAACACCGGTTTGCTGATGTGGTGGTTAGGCAGCATTTTCGCCACGCCGCCGCTCAGGTTGGGGAATTCGACGCCGATCAGGGCTTTTTGTACCGCGTCAGGATCGGTGGTGCCGGCTTTCTCGACCGCTTTCACCCACATGTTGAAGCCGATGTAATGGGCTTCCATCGGGTCGTTGGTGACGCGTTTCGGGTTCTTGATGTAGTCCTTCCATTGTTGGATGAAGGCGGCGTTTTTGGTGGTATCGACGCTCATGAAGTAGTTCCAAGCCGCCAAATGGCCGACCAGCGGTTTGGTATCCATGCCGGACAATTCCTCTTCGCCGACCGAGAAAGCGACGACCGGAATGTCCTCAGCTTTGATGCCCTGGTTACCCAATTCTTTATAGAACGGCACGTTGGCGTCGCCGTTGATCGTCGAAACCACGGCGGTTTTCTTGCCGGCCGAACCGAATTTTTTGATGTCGGCGACGATGCTTTGCCAGTCGGAATGGCCGAACGGGGTGTAATTGATCATGATGTCCTTATCCTTGACGCCCTTGGCTTTCAGGTAAGCTTCCAGGATTTTGTTGGTAGTGCGCGGATAAACGTAGTCGGTACCGGCCAACACCCAGCGTTGCACTTTCAGATCGTTCATCAGGTAATCGACCGCCGGAATCGCTTGCTGGTTGGGCGCGGCGCCGGTGTAGAACACGTTTTTCGACGACTCTTCGCCTTCGTATTGCACTGGATAGAACAGGATGCTGTTCAGCTCTTCGATGACCGGCAGTACCGATTTGCGGGAAACGGAGGTCCAGCAGCCGAAGATGGCCGAGACTTTATCCTTGGTGATCAGCTCGCGGGCTTTTTCCGCGAACAACGGCCAGTTGGAAGCCGGGTCAACCACCACCGGCTCCAGCTTTTTGCCGAGCAGGCCGCCTTTTTTGTTCTGCTCGTCGATCAGCATCAGCATGGTGTCTTTCAATGTGGTTTCGGAGATCGCCATCGTCCCTGACAGCGAATGCAACACACCCACTTTAATCGTGTCTTCGGCGCGGACCGGCGAGGCGGCCATGAACAGCACCGACGACAGCGCGGCGCCGATGGCGAGTTTGCGGAAGGGGTTAGTGAATTTCGTCATAGTGATAGTCCTATTTGCGAGGGAATAAGTTAAGTCCTAGATTTGCCACTGGAAGCCGACCATGACCTGGCTGGCGTTCTCGCCGCTGGCGGTGGATTTGTAGTTCAAGCCCTTGGTCAGCAGGTCGCCGTATTGATAGGCGGCGAAAATTTTGGCGTTGTGGCCGTCGATGATGTAATTGACGCCGCCTTCATACACTTCCCGGTTGGGGCTGTTGTCCGGCGACACGTTGACATAGCGCAGATATGGCTGGAATTGGCCGATGCCGATTTTTTGCGGGAACAGATACATGCCGCTGATATCGTAAGCGTTGCCTTCGAACATCGAGAACTGGGCCGGCGTGCCGTCCGTGCCTTCCGCGTCGCGGATGGCTTGGCTGTATGGGCCGGTAATACCGTAGTTTTTGTACTCGCCGTTCAAGGTGACCACGCCGCCGCCCGGCAACACTTTTTCCATCAACACGTCGGCGGTGGTGCCGCGAAAGCTGCCGGGAGAACTCAGCGTGCCGGCGCCATCTTCCTGGTACTGGTTGGATACGCCGACGGTCAGAATATCGCCGCCCTTGCCGTAATAAGTGCCGGAGGTGTAGTAGCCGGGATTTTTTTCGACGTCCCAGAAGTTGTAGGCAAAGCGTTGCGCGTACAGAATATTGTCGTCTACATTGGCGCCGCCGCGCAGGCCGCGGAAGAAACCGGCCGCGTATTGGAGACGGCCGTCGAATACCGCGCCCCAGAAAGTGGCACCGTCGTCGCGGCCGAAGGAACCGGCCGAGGTGCCGTCGGATTTGATGGTCAGGTTGTAGTCGGACGGCTCGAACGGGGTGCCGGCGGAGAAGATGTTATACACCGCGCTGTAGAACGGACCGTTCATCTCGCGGCGTTCTGCCGGGACCAGCATCCGGCCGACCCACAAGTTGGCGTAGGGGGTGACCTCGAATTTGCCGATCGCGTCCAGCACCCGCACTTCGCCGCCGTTGCCGCAGGTTTGGCAGTCGGTGTTGAATTCCACTTTTAGATATTTGTGAATCTGGCCGTTGATGTATAAACGGATATTGTCCAGGTTGAAATCGTTGCTCCATTTGTCGGCGTTCGCGCCGACCGAGCCTTCCTGGGCCCGGAAGCTGGTGCGTAAACCGGCGCCGACGCTGACCCATTTAGTGTCGTCGATTTTAAACGTCGCGCCGGCCAGCGCGTCCGGCGCCTGGCTCAGGCCGAGGGCGCTCAGCGCCACGCTACCGAGCATCCGGGCGGCCCGGCGATTGTGCTTGGGTGGATTGATATCTGTCATTACATTCCCCTGGTGTGGATTGAAAACTGCCGGGACCGACGGTCCGGCGTTCGAAGCTTCGGGGAGATTTTTGAATTTTGTCGCTACCCGCCACAATCGGGTAAATGACTCATCAGTTATTTGACGTATGGTTGGAAAACAATGGCTTCCCGTAGAGTAAGCCGCTAGAACCGAGGGGAATTTATGAATTCGACATTAGAAAATGGGCCAGAACGGCGCGCCGGTCATTCGTTGGTCATGAAAGACGGGAGCGGCTGTGGCCGCGATCGAAACGCGGATTCGGCGCGAATGCCGCGACTGTACCGCTGGGCTGGTTTGGCGCTGGCCGCCGCCGTTGCTGGGCTGGTCCCGCCGGCGCGGGCGCTGGCCGCCGATACCGTCAAACCCTTGCAAGCCGTGGCTTTTAGCGTGGCCGACGACAATCTGCGCCAGTTCGGCTTTGGGTTGGAAGCGGCGGCATTGGCCGACCGAGTTAGAGCTAATCTGGCCGAATGGGAATTTCCGTTGCCGGCGCAGGGGCCGTTCAGCCACGACCTGCAAGCCAAGCTGGGCAAGGTCGCCCACCGCGAAACTCCGGTTGGTTTCTCGTTTTCGTCCGGCAATTCCGACCCGCGCGCCGTCGATTTTCAAAAAGCCGACGTAATGCCGATCACCTGCATTTTGCGGGACGCCGGCACTCAGGCGGTGTTGATCGAACGCGAGTCCACCTTCAGCGCCCATGCGTTCGGCAAGGATGTCGCCCAAAGTTACGTGACCGACAAATTGGTCGATCAAATCAGCACCGCCTGTCTGGACGTGCTGGAGCACGCGCCGCTGCCGAAAACCCAGGGTCGGGTGAAGACCGCGCTGTTCAAACCCAAGTGGATGCCGGACGTGCGGGTGGAAGTTCGGGAGATTCCGGCTACAGGTTCCGATGCGAGCGGGTCGGCGCAACCGGCGGCAATCGGCGACGAGCCGAAGAAGGAGGTGATTATTCACAACCAAGGCAATCCGGTGATTTTTACCTTTGGGCATGAGCGGAAGTGATGGGTAGTCGGGCTTGCCGGGATGCCGTTCGTCCAAATAGGCGTCGAGCGTTTGTCTTGATTGTTGCCGGTTGAGCCGTTCGCTGAGCGGCGTTGAGTCGTTCGCTGGCGGCGTCGGGTCGGTTGCTGGCGGCGTAGAGTCGGTCGCTGGTGGCGTAGAGTCGGTCGCTGGTGGCGTCGGGTCGGTTGCTGCTGAGTTGAGCCGGTCGCTGAGCGGAGCCGAAGCGAACGGGCTCGGCCAGCCCTGGAGTCCTAGGCGCGAACGGCCGCCAAGTACGATCAGTTATAATCGGGATCGTCAGACAGCATGAGGTTTAGCCATGAGTACCTACGAAACCGACTTCTACCGTTGGACCCACGAACAAGCCTCCGCAATCCGCGCGGGCCGTTTCAACGAATTGAACCTGCAAAACATTGCCGAGGAGTTGGAAAGCATGGGTCGAAGCGAAAAACGGGCATTGGGCAGTCACTTGACGGTTTTGTGTCGTTGGCGCGACGGGCGGTTTTAATGTCGGGTCTCGGCCCGACAGCCGAGGTACTTTTCTTTGCTTGTCCAAAGAAAAGTACCCAAAAGAAACGACACCCCATGCCGCTTTGATCCTGCGCGCCTGCGGGTTTGAGCGGGGTTTTTGGAAGGGCTATCCATAGCCCTCCAAAAACGCGCGGCATCCCTGCCGCGCCCCTGTCGGGCATTACCGCTCAAACCCTCCGGTGCTCGGCGCGGCATCAGGGGATTAACCCCCATCTCGAATAGAACGGTCTGCGGGTAGTTGTGTAAGTTTGGATAAGTAGTTCTTATGTAGTATGTCGCCGATGGCCAACGATGATTGCTTTGATTTTTTGTGTTCCAGAGCTTGATGGCCACAATATGGGGGAAGTGTGTTGTTCCTTCTCCCTCAGGGAGAAGGCTAGGATGAGGGGGTAACAAAGTGTCGCTGGCGCGACGCTTGGTTTGAATGTCGGTTTCACGAAACACATCCGTGAGTTTCGCTCTGCGGGCCAGGCTATCGGCTGTTCAAATTCGCTCCAGGCGAATTTGTGCTTGGCCAAAAGAAAGTATCCAAAGAAAAGGCCACCCGACATTCCGCCATTGACGAGGGTTTTCGAAAGCGGCTTCCCAGCCCCTCCGAAAACGAGCGGCATTCCTGCCGCTCCCCTGCGGGCTGATCTCGCCAAAAGCTGCGATGCTCGGGGCGGAATAACGGGAACAACCTCGTCGCGATATGAAAGGTTATTAAATGGTTTTGAAAGCTAGGATTTTGATTGTGTTGTAGGATGCTGCCGACGAAAGGAGGCGCATCGTTCGCGACCGATGCGCTTCACTCCGTTCATCACATCCTATAGGACTACATGAAAATTAGTGGAATTAGTCGATGAAGATTGAATCAAATGACACCGATATAGAAAGTTTATTAGATGGAAGTTATTTTCATATTCCTCGATTTCA
Organism: Methylomonas sp. BG-2; assembly: GCF_057766305.1. NCBI lineage: Bacteria > Pseudomonadati > Pseudomonadota > Gammaproteobacteria > Methylococcales > Methylococcaceae > Methylomonas > Methylomonas sp. BG-2. The sequence continues at coordinate 13,604 of NZ_JBYMAP010000114.1, forward strand.
AAGACCATATTCGTGGGATGAAGAGAATATTAACGACTTTTGGAATGATGTTGTAGCAACTAAAAGTAATGATTATTTTATTGGCTCAATGGTTGTCTATAAAAAGTCAAAACAGCAATTTGGGGTAGTTGATGGGCAACAGCGATTAACAACTATTACAATTATTTTATGTGTGCTAAGAGACTGTTTTAAGGAGTTAGGCTGTATTGATTATGCAGAAGGTATTCATCAGCT
>NZ_JBYMAP010000115.1:0-13642 GCF_057766305.1 Methylomonas sp. BG-2
CACCGACGAAGAATTCGAACAAGTCCTGGATTCGTTACACGGAAAGGGTAGGTTCGATGCCGCGAATTTGCCGTTGGGCGACATCGAGCCTACCGTCAAGCAACCAGAGCCGGTTGAGGAAGCCGTAAAACCGGAAGTGTCGAAACCGGCGGCGCCCAGAGCCGATGTCAGCAAGCCCCTTCCGGACAGCGAGCGGGTTCCGGTCGCAAAGGTAACCGGTGGCGACAACGGCAACGCCAACGCCAAGGCGGCCCCACAAGCGGATACCACGGTTAGGGTGGACACCCAGATCCTTGACGACATCATGAATATGGTGGGTGAGTTGGTGCTGGTCCGTAACCGATTCCAGACCCTGAAGGCCACCGCCGAAGCCAACGAACAGCTTTCCAAGGCTATTTCCAACCTGGATGTTGTCACCGCGGATTTGCAACTCGCGGTGATGAAGACCCGGATGCAACCGATTAAAAAAGTATTCGGGCGCTTTCCGCGGGTGGTGCGTGATTTGGCCAGAAGTTTGAAAAAGGAAATCCGCTTGGATCTGGTCGGCGAAGACACTGATCTGGATAAAAACTTAGTGGAGGCGTTGGCCGACCCCTTGGTGCATTTGGTTAGAAACGCCGTCGATCACGGCATAGAGTCTCCCGACGAGCGCGAATCTCAAGGCAAGCCCAGGGAAGGCGTGGTCGTTTTAAAAGCTTCGCAGGAGGGTGATCACATCCAGTTGTCGATCACCGATGACGGCAAGGGTATGAACGCCAACGTGCTACGGGCGAAAGCCGTCGAAAAAGGCCTGATGGATGAAGAAAGCGCGGCCAGACTGGATGATAAGGAATGTTACAACCTGATCTTCGTGCCCGGATTTTCGACGAAGAGCGAAATTTCCGACGTCTCCGGTCGCGGTGTCGGCATGGACGTCGTTAAAACCCGGATCGCGCAAATGAACGGTATCGTCGAGATCGATTCGGTCGAAGGTCGCGGCAGCACCATCATTATCAAGGTTCCGCTCACATTGGCGATCATGCCGACTTTAATGGTCAAGCTGGGTGGGCAGGCCTTTGCATTGCCGTTGGCCAGCGTATTGGAAATCCTCGATCTGGATTTGAGCAAAACCAATAAAGTGGACGGGCAGTTGGTCGTCATGGTCCGCAACAAGGCCTTGCCCTTGTTTTATCTTAGCGAATGGCTGGTGCAGACGCCGTATTACCGAACCTCCGAGGCGCAAGGCACCAGCCATGTCGTCGTGGTAAACGCCGGCGGCCGTCAGGTCGGCTTCGTCGTCGATCAACTGATAGGCCAGGAAGAGGTGGTGATCAAGGCATTAGGCGCGAAGTTGCACGGCTTGGATGGCTTATCGGGAGCCACGATCACCGGGGACGGCAAAATCGCGTTGATACTTGACGTGCCGGGTCTGGTGAAAAAATACGCGATCTGAAGACCGCCATGACCATACGGGTTTTGGTGGTAGACGACTCCGACTTTATCTGCAAGCGAATCCGGGACATTTTAGAGGAAGACCCCGAGTTTAAAGTGGTCGGGGTGGCCGCGAATGGTCAGGAAGCGGTGCGGATGGCGGCGCTGTTAATGCCGGATGTGATCACGATGGACGTGGAAATGCCGGTGATGGACGGCATCACCGCCGTCAAGCACATCATGGCGACCCGGCCTTGCCCGATCCTGATGTTTTCGGCAATGACTCAGGTTGGCGCCAAGGCGACCTTGGATGCGTTGGAAGCCGGAGCGCTGGATTTTCTGCCGAAGCAGCTTGAAGACATCGACGCGAATCGCAAACTGGCCTGTCAAACCTTGCGCTTGCGTTTGCGGCTATTGGCCGCGCAGGCGCAACGAATGCCCGCCAAACCCGTCATCCGCTCCAGTTACAGTCGTCCCGTCGCGCCACGGACCGCCGCCGTCGAGCACCGCCCGGCGCCGCCGCTCCGGACTGGGAATGGCGGCGAGACGCTCGAGCAAATCGATTTGTTAATCATCGCGGCGTCCACCGGCGGGCCGATGGCGATCCAGGAAATCTTGACGCATTTGCCGTCGGCGTGTCACTTCCCGATCGTGTTGATTCAGCATATGCCGGCGCATTTCACCAAGAGTTACGCCGATCGCCTGAACCAACTGTGTGGCATCGAGGTTCGCGAAGCCCAGGACAGCGATGAGCTGCAAACCGGCGTGGCCTTGCTGGCGCCGGGTGGCGTGCAGACCGAATTCGTTCGCTCCGCCGGCAAATTGACGGTGGCGTTGAGAAACAAATTGCCGGGTGAGTTGTACGCGCCGGGCGTGGATATAGCCTTCGCCTCGTTGGCGGCTGAATTCAAAGGGCGTATGCTGGCGGTGGTATTGACCGGCATGGGATCGGACGGGCGGGAGGGCGCCAGGCAACTCAAACGAACCGGCGCCGCGATTTGGGCCCAGGACGAGCGCAGTTGCGTGGTTTACGGCATGCCCAGAGCAATCGCCGAAGCCGGTTTGGCCGACAGAATTTATTCGTTGAGCGAAATCGCCCATCAATTCAAACGACTGCATTAATGGATATTCTCAGTATTTTCGGAGTTCTGATAGGGTTTGCCGCGATTATCGGCGGAAACCTGATGGGCGGCGGCGAAATCGGATCGCTGGTCAACATCCATGCCTTCGTGATCGTAGCCGGCGGCACGCTAGGCGCGACGCTGTTGCAGTTCCCGCCCAAGGTGTTTTTGCGTAGCGTGCGCATCTTTGTGTGGATATTCGTGCCGCAGAACTTGCAGCTTAAAAAGCAGATCGACAAAATCGTGCGCTGGAGTACCTTGGCCCGAAAAGAGGGTTTGCTGGGCCTGGAGTCGGTGATAGAGTCCGAAAAGGACGGGTTTGCCAAGAAGGGTCTGCAATTGCTGGTGGATGGCAACGAACCGGAAGTGATTCGAGATTGTTTGGATGTCGAATTAACCACCAAGGAACATCTGGACCTGCAAGCAGCCAGGGTGTTCGAGGCGATGGGTGGTTACGCGCCGACGATAGGCATCATCGGCGCGGTGATTGGCTTGATCCACGTCATGCAGAATCTGGCCAAGCCCGAGCTGCTGGGTAGCGGTATCGCCACGGCTTTCGTCGCGACGATTTACGGCGTCGGTTTGGCAAACTTATTGTTCATTCCAATTGCCAATAAGTTGAAAGCGTTGGTGTTCGAAGTCACGCAGGCCAGGGAAATGGTCATCGAAGGGATTTCGTCGATAGCCGAGGGCGAAAACCCGCGCAATATCGAATTGAAACTCTCCGGTTTTTTACTGGATAAATAACGATGGTACGCCGCCGCCGCAAACCGCCGCACCAGTCCGATAACCACGATCGCTGGATGGTGTCCTACGCCGATTTCGTGACCTTGTTATTCGCGTTTTTCGTCGTGATGTACTCGATTTCGTCGGTCAACAAAGGCAAATACGAGACCTTTTCCGAATCTTTGGATCAAGCTTTGTTCCATAACGAAAAAGTCCAACGCGATGCCGAACCGATTCAGATCGGCGCGATCCCGACTACGGTGCAGCCGATTGAGCTGCCCAACCTCGTCACGGCCGAGGAACGGGAACTAAGCGAGGAAATCCTGCAGGAAAAACGCCGTCTGGACGAAGTTTCCCAGGAATTTCAACGCGCGTTGCAACCCTTTGTCGAAAGCCAATTGGTGGGCATTAAAAAACACGATTTTTGGGTGGAACTGGAAATGAACAGCGAGTTGCTGTTCGCCAGCGGCAAGGCCGAATTGTCGACGAAGGCGGTTCCGGTGCTGCAAAAGGTGGCCGAGGCAATACGCGACGTGCCCAATGTCATCAATGTCGAGGGCTATACCGATAACGTGCCGATTTCGACCGGCTACTTTCCGTCCAATTGGGACCTGTCCTCGGCCAGGGCGACCAGCGTCGTCAAGGAACTCGTCAAGAATAATATCCCGCCGACCCGTTTATCGGCGGTGGGCTATGGAGAATTCCACCCGATTGCCGATAACAATCACGAGGAAGGCCGCTTTAAGAATCGCCGCGTTGTATTGGTATTAATGTCCCAGGCATTTGCCCGCTACGGCATGAGCGACGACGAACGTGCCAAGGCCTTGAATTTGGCGCCGCAGCCACCGGCGCCTCCCGAAGCACCGGTCGCTCAACCGGCTCAATAAGCGGCGAATGTATGAAAATCTGGTCAGTATCCAATCAAAAAGGCGGAGTCGGTAAAACCACCACGGTCGTCACGTTGGGTGGATTACTCAGCACTTGGGGCTTTCGCACGCTGCTGGTCGATCTGGATCCGCACGGCTCGTTGACCAGCTATTTCGGCATGAATCCCGAGGAAGTCGAGTACGGCGTTTACAACCTGTTTCGGGATGCCAGCGAGAAAAAGAAGAATATCGATCCGGAGCTGTATGTCGCCCGCACCGATTTCGACGGAATCTCGGTGATGCCGGCTTCCACCGCGATTGCCACGCTGGATCGGCAGGTCGCGGCGATCGGTGGCATGGGATTGGTGATTTCCACCGCGTTGCATAAGCTTTCCGACCGCTACGATTACGTGATTATCGACAGTCCGCCGATGCTGGGTGTGTTGATGATCAACGCGATGGCCGCCTGCGATCAATTGATCGTGCCGGTGTTAGCCGAGTTTCTGGCCCTGAAGGGGCTGGACCGAATGGTACACACCATTCAAATGGTGTTTCATTCGCGCAAGACGCCGCCGCGATTTACCATCGTGCCGACGATGTTCGACAAACGCACCAAGGCCGCCCGCGACGCGTTGGCCGTGCTGTACCGGCAATATCCCGAAAATGCCTGGCCGTCGGTGATTCCGGTCGATACCAAAGTCCGCGAAGCCAGCCGAGTCGGCGCGCCGCTACCTTTATTCGATAAATCCGCGCGGGCGGTCGAAGCCTACACCGAATTATTGGAATTGTTATTGCTTGAAAAAAGCGGCGACAACTCTTCGACACCGCATTCATGACACAAGCAAAACCGCCTCCGCGCATCGTCCAGCAGCAACTGGCGCTGGACGCCTATCTGCAAACCTTGTTGGAAGTCGTTCCGGAAGCCGACGAGGCCGATCTGACGACCGCCGCGCCAGTCGAACAGCGATCTGAGCCAACGCCGGCTCCAAAGCTTGCGGTCCAAACCGAGAAAGCCCTGATCCGCTTGCCGGAACCCGCGCTTGTCTCGCTAGAAAATCCGGCTAAACTTCAGGCATTGACGGTCATGCCCGACTGGGCGCTGACCGAGTTTCAGGCCTTGTTTTTCAAGGTCGATCAATTGATATTGGCGGCACCGCTGGTCGATTTGTCCAGAACCATCCGCCTTGAACGTAAACCCGGTAAAATTCCGGGCCAGCCTTCCTGGTTTCTGGGTTTGCTCGACGATCAGGATAGCCGGATCGGCGTGCTCGACACCGGGCAGTTGGTGTTCGGCAAGACCCGCGGCCGGCAGCGCGATTTGGAGGAACGGCCGTTCAAATGCGTGTTGGTGACTCAAGATAAAAAATGGGGTCTGGCTTGCGACGAAATTTTGTCGATAGGCAAACTGAAGCCGGAAAAAGTTCGGTGGCGAACGGTCAGGCGCAAGCGCCCTTGGCTGATCGGTACCGTGATCGAAGAATTGACCGCGATCGTCGACGTCAAACAATTGGTGCCGCACCGCAAACCTCAGTAATCAATCCGGATGGAACAACATGAGCGAAGATAGAAAACAAAGCGATCCGATCATGCAATGGGTGACTTTTTGCCTGGGCGACGAAAAATACGGCATCAATGTAATGCAGGTCCAGGAAGTGCTGCGGGTTACCGAGATCGCCCCGGTGCCCGGCGCGCCGTCCTACGTGCTGGGCATCATCAATTTGCGCGGCAATGTGGTCACGGTTATCGACACCCGTAACCGTTTCGGCTTGCCGTCCAAGGAAACCGACGACGCATCGCGGGTCGTCATCATCGAAACCGACCGTCACATCATCGGTATCTTGGTGGATAGCGTTGCCGAAGTCGTCGAAATGCGGGCCTCCGAAATCGAGACCGCGCCCAATGTCGGTAACGAAGAGAGTTCCAAATACATCCAAGGCGTCACCAGTCGCGACAACCAGTTGTTGATTCTGGTCGATTTGAACAAATTTCTCAGCGACGACGAAAAAGCCGAACTGGACATGTTCTAGTTCGCCAAAGCGCTACGGACCGGCGGCAACGGTCGCCGAACAGCGTTGCAGCCTCGGGAGGCTGGCCATGATTGAAATCACTCCGATTAGCCCCAATCCGCCGGTCATCGTCGTTCCTCGGGTCGAGCGCGACGAGCGTCGGCGTCGCGAGCAACGGCAACAGCCGCCGGCCAAGCCTAAAGTGCCGCCGGACCGACCACCGGCCGAACACATAGACGAAAGAGTGTGATGAGCGAATATCTGCTTTGGGCTTTGACCGCGGCGGTCGTGGCGATATTGTTGTTGATGTTCCGCTTGTTGCGCGATCACCGCAAGCTCCGGCAAGCCCATGATTTGCTGGAGGCGCAGATTCAGCGTAACCACGACGATTTGGCCGGATTGTGTTCGGCGGCGGTTGCGGTGGATCGGCGTTTGGCAAATGCCGACGCCAGACTGAATAGCATTGCCGAGCGGGTTGCCGAGCGCCCGAACCCCGCTCCGAACGCACCGACGGTCGCTGAAGTCGTCGAACGGCCCGCTCAAGGCTATGAAGACGTGATCGCCAAAATTCGCCAAGGCGTTGGCATCGAGGATCTGGTGCGCGACTGCGGTTTGACCCGCGATGAAGCCGTGTTACTGACCCGTTTGCACGGCGGCCGAAGTCGTTTGTAACTCGAGGTAGTCGCCCACGCCGCGTTCGGCTTGAATTACCGTCGGGTCCGCGACTCGCTCCAGCAGGCGTTGGTAGTTTTGGTCGTGACGGCTCCGGTCGTTTGGGCGATGCCACAAGTGCAGCACCGCTGCCGCGAAACGGCCCTCCTTGCGGCGAATACCCAGGTGAATTAACCGTATCACCAAGTCCGAGTCTTCAAATCCCCAGCCTTCGAAAGCTTCGTCGAAGCCGTTCACCCTGAAAAAGTCATCTTTCCAGACCGCCAGATTGCAGGTCATCGCGTTCCGCCAATGCTCCGGGCGCGCGTAACGCCAGGCACTCAGCGGCAAATACAGCAGGGGCAGCCAGCGATTGATGCGGCCGAGTAGCCGTTGCGTCAAGAAATACGCCTTGGTTTGCCGATGCAACGCCAATTTAAGTGTTAAGACCTGTTCGGTATAAGCCTGGCTTAGCAGGCAGCGGTTGCCCGGTACGAAGTAGCCGGTTTCGGCGAGTTGGCGGTGGCGGGCGACAAAGTCCGGCAAAGTCACGCAGTCGCCGTCGACAAACAGCAGGTAATCGCCCCGGCTGGCGGCGGCGGCCCGGTTGCGTATCGTTCCGGCGCGGAACCCGCGATCTTCGTGCCAGACGTGGCAAATAGGCCGGTCCGCGATAGCTTGCCATGCGGCGACTCGCTCGGCGGTTTCCGGCCGCGAGCCGTCGTCGGCGACCAGGATTTCGAAGTGGCTGTCCGATTGAGCCAGCAGGCCGGCCAGGCAGGCATCCAAGGCCTCGGGCCAGTTGTAGGTGGCGACGATGACCGAAATCAGAGCGTTCATCGACGCAAGCGGTGTAATTCCCGCAACTTCAGATATTTGTAATACGCGCCTTCGGCATTGGAAATCGCCAGCATCAAGCCTTGCGGGCCGTCGAGAAAGCCGGCCTTGACCACGTAGCCGCGGAAAAAAGTCCACAGCCCCTTGGCGATGGCCTTGCCCAGGCTGGCGCGCACGCCAGCGTGGAACAGTTTCTCGGCGCCCAGCGTCGAATAACTGTTGATTTTGCGCAGTACCTCGTCCGGATCTACAAAGGCCTCGTGCAGCAATGGGTGGTTCAAACGGCCGATCCGGCCTCGCACTTCGACCCGTTCGTGCACCACCTCGTTGCTGAATCGGCCGGCGTCGCGCCGGAACAATCTCAATACATAGTCCGGCCACCAGCCGCCGTGGGTGATTTGCCGACCGCAATAGCTGGATAGCCGGGGAATTTCGAAGCCTTGGCTAGCGTCTTGGCGGACGGCCTGTTGAATCTCCTCGGCCAGGGCCGGACCGACTTCCTCGTCCGCGTCCAGCGACAATATCCAATCGCCGTTTGCCTTATCCAAGGCTCGCTGCTTTTGCGGGCCGAAGCCGGGCCAGTCGGTAACGAACACCTGGTCGGTAAATTGCCGGGCGATCGCGACGGTGTCGTCGCTACTGCCTGAATCGAGCACGACAATTTCGTCGGCCCAGGCCACCGAGGCCAGGCAGCGGCCGATATGGCTGGCTTCGTTTTTGGTGATGACGATGACGCTAAGCATCGTCAGCCTCGGCCGGTCGGCTCAGCAACGCGCCCAGAAAGAACGCCAACATATAACCCTCGGCGAAAGTCTTGAAATGCGAATTGAACAGGCTGGAAGCGCTGATTGCCACCAAAAAACTCGCGGCGACCGCGCCGTAAGGCCGGTTCGCCAAGCCTTCCCGCAAGCCGACGCCGATGTAGGCTAAAAACAGCAGCACGCCGAAAATTCCGTTTTCGACCCAGATAAACAAATATTGATTGTGCGGGTCGCCGGTGCTCATCGCGTGCCAACCCTGGCCGTTGAGTTTCGCCACCTGCTCGTAAGCCGGCTTGAAACCCGAGGTGCCGTAGCCCAGCCAGGGGTGCTCGCGGATCAATTGCCAGGTATTTCGGTAAAACACCACCCGCAGGCCGATCGAGGTCTCGCTGGTGCTGGTTTGATAATGGGCTTGTTCGTCCAGCGTAACCTGTATCCGTTGCTGCACGGTGTCCGAGGTCGCGACGAACAGCGCAACCGCGACCGCCGCCGCGCCGATGAAATACGGCAATTTCCGAAAACCGTACAGCGAGCCGAATGCAAAGACCGCCGCGACAGGCAGCGCCAGATAGCCGCTACGCGCGGTACTGATGAAGAAAATGTTAAACACAAACAGCGCGGCGGCACCCCAGGTCACGACTTTCCAACGCCGCGACAGCGGTTCGCGCAACACAAATATCGTACCCAGCAGCGCGGCCGTGAATGCCATGCTTTGCGTCGAATGATTGGTCATGAAGATGCCGGCGCCGCGGCCGCTGCGCACCACCCAATCGGTGGCCCATAGCGGAATGGCGACGATAGCGGCGACGGCCATGACGCCGACAAAATAATAGACAAAGCGTTGTTGCCAGCGCCGCGATTGAAACAGGCCCAGCAGCATAAAGGCGTAGGCGAGTTTCTTCCAGCTCGACAGGGTTTGCAGTTTAGCCGGCCAGTCCGTGTCGGCGTAAAGCATGCCGGCAACCAGCCAGGCGTAAAACGCGACAATCATTTTGCCCAGCGGATGCCGCCAGGATTGCTCCAGCGTGGCCCAGGCCCGTCCGGAAGCCAGCCAAGCCGCCAGCATGGCCACGCAGGCGATGCTGGTCGCCGCAGTGGACATCGGTACCGCGACGACCGCGAAAATCGCCAGTCCGCGGCTGAGGTTCAGCGCGGTGTCGGAATATGCGTGAGTCATGGAGTTAACGCCACAGTTGGTAAATATATTTGCGTTTGAGTTTTTCCCAGCGAAATAGCCAGCCCTTCAGCCAAGGCGGCGGATCGTCTTCCAATGCGCTTTGAAACAAGCCGTTCTTGCTGCCTTGTTCCACGACCGGGTCTTCCAGCCAGAGGATTTGGATGCCCAGCGCTTTGTCTATGCCTTCGAATTGGTTGTCGATGGGCTGACCGATGCGATGGGCCGCTATCCAGTTCAGACGGAGCCGGGCGGTTTCGCTGTCGATGATGTAAGAGTCGGCAAAGCGGCCGCGATGGCCGGGATACAAGTACTGGCCGGGACGGCGTTGACTTTTCGGCGTGAAAAAATTGCCCCCGGAACCGATGTAAATGACCTTGTGGCCCGGATACCGATCGCTTTGTTGCAGGGCCCGCGTGACGCCGAGCCGGAAGTCTGGGCTGAATACCGCGTCGTCTTCCAATACCAGCGCTCGACGGTTGCCGGCGGCGGCGATGCGGCGCAGGGCTTCGATATGCTTTAACGCGCAGGATCGTTGGCCCGGCGTCAGACGATCGTCATCGAAGGTCAGGCTCACAATCTCGGCGGTCAATTCCTCGACGTCCCAGTCGGTGACGAATTCGGCGCTTAAGCCGAATTCGGCTAATTGGCGTTCCATGAATTGGCGGCGCCCGGTAAAGGCTTTGACATTCAGCACCAGGATGCGGTCGAGCGTCGGCGATTCGGTCATGCAGCAGTGGAAAGTGATGGCTAAGGGACGATTATCGACGGTTTTGCGTCAAAACACATCCGATTGTTGTCTTGGCGTCGAGTGATGGTTGCGGCTTTCATGTCCCAGTTCGGCGTCGATGATGGCAATGACGCGTTCGGCCGGCAATTGTTCCAGACAGTCGCTACGGCTATCCTGGCGGCGCTCGCAGCCTTCCAGTTGGCAGGGCAGGCAGGCGCGCGGCGCGGCGTCCTGGATCAGGTGGACGTTGCCGACCCGGCCGGAACCGCGTTTGGCAAACGGCGGCCCGCTTTCGGCGTAACCGGTCGGCCAAGGCGCCCATTTGCTGGGGTCGGTGGGTCCGAACAACGTGAACACCGGCGTGCCGGTCGCGGCGGCCAAATGGGTGATGCCGGTGTCGGGCCCGACAAACAACGCGGCATTGCCGATCAGCTCGCTCAATTGGGCTAGGCTTGGACGACCGCTCAGATCTAAAACCTCGCAACCCAAACCGAGTTTGAAGTTCGCCAGGATTTGGTTCTCGGCCGGCTGACCGCTGCCGGTCAGCACGATTCGATAGCCGCGACCGGCCAAAAATTCGGCCAGTTGCCGCCAATGCGTTAGCGGCCAGGCCTTGTAGCGCCATTGCGGATGAAGGTGCAGTACCGCGTAGGCTTGCTCCAACAACTCCGTGGGTAAGTCCAGCGGCAACTGGCAACGGGGCGGGGTCAGCCGGAATACCGGCGGGATGCCGAGGGTTTCGCAAAATCTCAGGTTTTCCAGCACCGCGTGGCCGTAATCGTCGCCGAACACCAGCCAGCGGCTCACCAGACATCGCTTCCACCAAGCTTTGCCGCTTTGTTGCGGGACAAAGCCCAAACGGCGCTTGCCGGCCGCCCAGGCGTACAGCGTCGGCCGGTCGCCGGTTTGAGTCGAGATCGCCAAGTCGTAGCGGCGAAACAAGCGGGTCAGAATCTTCAGCAATTCGCCGAGCGTGGGCTTGGCCGGAACCGGAATCCGTTCGCTCACGTCCGGGTTGCCTTCCAACATGCCGATGTTGCCGCGCGGCAGCAGCACATCGATCGCCGCGTCCGGGTAAGCCTGCTTCAGCGCGCTCAGCAACGGCGTGGTCAGCAGCGTGTCGCCCAGATAGCGCAGCGTTATCACCAAAATGCGTTTAGGTTGTATATTGAGCGGTTCGGGCGCCGGCATGCGTCGTCGTGTTGATAATAAAGCCGTTATTTTATAGGTAAACCGCATTGAGCAAGTCACAGAAATCCCGCCAGACCATGACCGACAGCCAAGTCTACCAGCGCTTAATGCGCTTTGTGTTGCCGTACTGGCGGATGTTCCTGGTCAGCGCGTTCGGATTTGCGATTTACGCCGCGACCGAACCGGCGCTGGCGATGATCGTTCAGCGCATCATCGACAGTTTCAACCGTGAAGACCGCACCGGTATCGAATACTTGCCGCTGCTGTTCGTCGGCTTGTTCCTGGTGCGGGGCGTCGGCTCCTTCCTCGGCAACTATTATCTGGCGCGGATTTCCGGCAACTTGATACACCGGCTGCGCTGCGACATTTTCAATCATTACACCGGCTTGTCGGTGCATTATTTCGACAGCCACAACAGCGGCTACATGATTTCGCGGATCACCAACAACATCGGCGAAGTCACCCGGGCAACCTCGGACTCGATCCGCTCCTTCGTGCGGGAAGGCTTTACCGCGATAGGTTTGCTGGCTTATCTGGCGCACACCAATCTGCAGTTGTCGTTGGTATTTCTGGCCATCGCGCCGGTGGTCGCGACGATGGTCAGCTACGTCGGCAAGCGTTTGAAACGGTTGAGCCGCAACATGCAGGACACCGTCGGCGACATTACCCACATCACCTCGGAAGTGGTGTCCGGCAACCGCATCGTCAAGAGTTTCGGCGGCGAGGACTATGAACGCCGCCGCTTTCGCGACGCCAGCCTGGAAAATCGCCGGCAGTACCGCAAATTGATCATGACCGTGTCGCTGAACAACCCGCTGATGCAGTTGCTGATTTCGATCGCGTTGGCCGGGATGGTCTATTTGGCGCTGGTGGTGATGCGCGACTCGACGCCGGGCGAATTCGCCGGCTTCTTCATGGCGGCGATTTTGTTGCCCAAGCCGATTCGCCAACTGAGCGATGCCAATTCCGAAATCCTGCGCGGCATCGCCGCCGCCGAATCCTTGTTCGAGGTGCTGGACGAACCGTTGGAGCGCGACACCGGCGATTACCAGATCGAACGCATCCAGGGCCGGATCGAATTCAAAAATCTCAGCTTCAGTTACGCCGGCGCCGAAACGCCGGCCCTGCGTAACATCGACTTGACGATAGAGCCTGGCCAGACCGTGGCGCTGGTCGGCGCCTCCGGCGGCGGCAAGAGTACGTTGATCAATCTGTTGCCGCGTTTTTACGATTACAGCGAGGGCGAGATTCTGATCGACGGCGTCGAATTGAAACGCTACAAGCTGGCCAGCCTGCGCCGGCAAATCGCGCTGGTGACCCAACACGTCACGCTGTTCAACACCAGCGTCGCCAACAACATCGCCTACGGCGCGTTGCAGGGCGCCGATCGCGCGGCGATAGAGCAGGCCGCCCGCGATGCCTACGCGACCGATTTCATCGAGCGGATGCCGGAAGGTCTGGATACCGAGGTTGGCGAAAACGGCGTCAAATTATCCGGCGGCCAGCGCCAACGGCTGGCCTTGGCGCGAGCGTTGCTGAAGGACGCGCCGATTTTGATTCTGGACGAAGCCACCTCCGCGTTGGATACCGAATCCGAGCGTTACATCCAGGCGGCCTTGAGCCGGGTAATGCAGGGCCGTACCACGCTGGTGGTCGCGCATCGCTTATCGACCATCGAAGCCGCCGATGTGATTCTGGTGATGGACAAGGGCCGGATCGTCGAACGCGGCAGCCACGCCGAGTTACTGGCTCGCGGCGGCGCCTACGCCAAATTGCACCGGATGCAGTTTCAACACGCCGACGCCGAAGGCGCCGGATAAATCCCCCGCCGGCCGAACCCGCCGGATTCGGCCGTTTGTCCCGCCATCCGCGCTTGTGAAAATCCACCGCGCCGGCCGGGTATTAGTTAACAGCCGCTAAAGTCTCCGATCCCTATAGTGGATGACGGGTCGATTCAAGGTCGGAGCGCCCCGGCAAATTCAGCTTTCCGCCATTGCCGCCCCGAACGTTTATCGTTCAGCCGCGCCGTCGGTTTCCCTGTCCGCTCCGCCTCGTTCACGCCAAGTTCCGGCCGGTTCGCCCAACGCATCCGGCCGCCGATCCTGTTTACGATGAGGGTACGACGATGGCTAAGTCCAATGAAAAATTACAATTGCAGGTCAATTTCGA
>NZ_JBYMAP010000116.1:0-13639 GCF_057766305.1 Methylomonas sp. BG-2
ATACGATTTCCTTGATGTATATCACAACCAAGACTTATTTTTTGATTGTACTCCCGGAATCCGCGTTTGTGGAATTGAGGTTTATCGGTAAGTTTTGCGATTGGGGTTGGTCGCGGATTCAATCGCTTCACTGCTAAGCAACCCCTTCATTCCGACCGGCATGCCATGGGTGTTGGAGAGTGGTTTGAAATCGGGTTGTCATAATTGCGTTGTAGAGTGCGCGGCAGAAGTCAGTCGCGGCATCGTGCCGGCAATCCGAACCGAATCCCCGCAACTGGTTGACGCTGACAACACTGACCCGAGACTGACAAATATGTCGGAAAGCACCGCGCATCGTAGGTTCCATGAATCCAACTCATTGAATGGAAAAGATGAATTATCTGGCCCGACATCTGCTGGAGTTTCAACGAGTTCTATCAACCCAGGGGTGAATGTCATGGAAACTTTTTCAAACGATGCGATTGAGCTTGGCGATACCCGGACTGATTTCATCGAAATGCTGAGCCATCAATTCGTGTCGATGACTGGCTGCGGCGTGTACGTGTATCTGAATCCATTGGCGATCAACAGCTTGTACAACCAATACTTAAACGAATCCATGCCGATTCGGACCTTCGCTCGGCAATGCGTAAAGGATTTGCTGTAACGGCCGTTTGTGTTGATCCGCTAGTTCTCCGTTTCGCGATTTCGCGAATTTCACTTGCCGTTTGCCCCGATGCGCTTCACCCGAGTATCTCCGGATGTGCTTGGTGGCGAACGGCTTTCAGATCCCGAGTTTGCAGCAACAGCCGATCTTACCGGTCGGACTTTCCAGGGTTGCGAAGTCAATTCCGTTTGATGCTGTCTTCGGCGTGCCAACGCCCCGACGCCATTGGCGGGCGCGTTTAATTTCAGTCGAATTTGCCCACCGTTGCTTAGATAATTTTTGGGATGCTGGTTTTTTCTGTCCGGTCAAAATCGGGTCGCTAAGCTCGGCGAAAGTTAGAGAGGCATCGCTTGCCCGGCTTTGCGGCACTTTCGGATACACTCTAAAACCGTTTCGAAAATTTTGCCGAATAGTCCTCACAAATTGTCTAGTATTAACTTAGATTGACTGCTTGGATTCGCCGGGACATTTCATGTTTTGAATGCCCTGGTTCCGGCGTTTGCCAGGCAGTTGCCAAATTTCTTGCTCAACCAAACGGTGCGATACGATGAAAACGTTTATTCAGGCCGTGCTGGCGGAGGCCGATGCGAAAGCGGTCAATCTGCTGCAAATCCTCAGAGCCGTCCAAGCCCGCTACCAACAGATACCAGAGGAAGCCATTGAGTTACTGGCGGAAGGCTTGAGCATTCCGCGTACTCAGATTCTCGGCGTCGCCGAGTTTTACAGTTTTTTGCATCTGACCCCACAAGGCCGCTACGACATATTAATCAGCGATTCGATCACCGATCGGATGCTAAACAACCAGTTTGTATTGGATTATCTGGCCGAGCGTCTGGCGGTCGAGGTCGGTCGGGTGCGGGCGGACGGTTTGGTTAGCTTGAATCGGACCTCTTGCACCGGCATGTGCGATCAAGGGCCGGCGGGCTTGGTTAACGGGTACGCTCTGACCAATCTGGACAGAGCCAGGCTCGATGAAATGGTCGAGTTGGTGAATCAGCAAACGCCGCTGTCGCAATGGCCGGCGACGTTGTTCTCGGTCGCCGACAACATCCATAGAACCGACCTGCTGCTTGGCGAAGGATGGATGGATGGCGATGCGCTACGGACGGCCTATCAGCGCGGTTTGCCGGAGACATTGGCTGAGCTGGACCATTCCGGTCTGCGCGGCCGCGGCGGCGCGGGCTTCAAAACAGCGGTGAAATGGCGGTTTTGCGCCGAGGAGCCGGCCGACGCCCGCTTCGTGGTTTGTAACGCCGACGAGGGCGAGCCCGGCACCTTCAAAGATCGGGTATTGTTGAACAGTTACGCCGACCGGGTTTTCGAAGGCATGACGTTGGCTGCCGCGCTGATCGGTGCTAAACAAGGTTTTTTATACCTGCGCGGCGAATATTTGCATCTGCACGATAAATTGCTGGGTGTTTTGACCGAACGCCGCGCCGCCGGCTTGTTGGGTGAGAATATTCTCGGTTTGGGATTGCAATTCGATATCGAAATCCGCCTCGGTGCCGGCGCGTATATTTGCGGCGAGGAATCAGCGCTGATCGAATCGTTGGAAGGTAAGCCCGGCATACCCCGCAATCGGCCGCCGTATCCGGTGACCAACGGCTATCTGAATAAACCGACGATCGTCAATAACGTCGAAACCTTTCTGGCCGCCGCTCAGATAGCCGTACGCGGCGGCGATTGGTTTGCGGCGGTCGGAACCGAAAAGTCCGCCGGTACCAAAATCCTCAGCATTAGCGGCGATTGCGCGCGGCCCGGCATCTACGAATACCGGTTCGGTACTCGCATTCGCCAGGTGTTGGAAGACAGCGGTGCCACCAACGTATTAGGCGTTCAAATCGGCGGACCATCCGGTACCTTTATTTCCAATCGGGAACTCGACCGCGTTTTAGCCTTCGAGGATCTGGCCACCGGCGGTTCGTTCATCATCTTCAACACGAGTCGGGACATCCTGAGGATCGCGCAAAATTTCACCCATTTCTTCGCGCACGAGAGCTGTGGCTTCTGCACGCCATGCCGAGTTGGGACCTCGTTGTTGAAGAAGCAGTTGGATAAAATTGTCGACGGCCACGGTTCGGCCGGCGACGTCGTCGAGCTGGAGAACCTTTGCCAGTTGGTGAAACATCATAGCCATTGCGGCTTGGGGCAAACCGCGGCCAACCCGATCTTGACCACGTTGGAGCGTTACCCCGACATCTACGAAAAGCAATTGAAGCAGATCAGTTACGAACCGGGATTCGATTTGGACGGCGCGTTGGCCGTTGCTCGCCGGATGGCGCATCGCGACGACGCGGCCGCGCATTTGTCGCAACTGGAGGATTGAACATGACAGGCACTATTACCATCGACGGACAAATCGTCCCGTTTCAAGCCGGCCAAACCATCATCGAAGCCGCGACCGCGGCCGGTATCTATATTCCACATCTCTGCCATAAGCCCGGCTACACGCCGCACGGCAGTTGCAAACTATGCACGGTCAACGTCAACGGCCGCAATTGCTCGGCTTGCACCTTTCCGGCCGCCGACGGCCAAACCGTCATTAACAACAGCGAGGAACTGCAACAAGACCGGCGCCGTATCACGCAAATGCTGTTTGTCGAGGGTAACCACATGTGTCCGTCTTGCGAAAAAACCGGCAATTGCCAATTGCAAGGCGTGGCCTACCATTTAAATATGCTGGATAACCATTTCCCGCATTTTTACGCCCATCGGCAAATGGATGCCTCGCATCCGGACATTTTGATCGATCACAATCGCTGCATTTTTTGTAATCTTTGCGTGCGAGCCAGCAAGGAAAAAGACGGTAAAAACGTATTCGCGATTGCCGGTCGCGGTATCAATAAGCGTTTGGTCGTCAATTCAGTCAGCGGTCTGCTGAAGGATAGCGACGTTAGCGTCGACGACAGCGCGGTTCACGTCTGCCCGACCGGGGCGCTGTTGATCAAGCGTACCGCTTATCAAGTGCCTATCGGACAACGTATTTTCGATCACCGCCAAATCAGCGAAGTGGCGCTGTCCGTGGAGGGAAGCCATGAGCAATAAAATCAAAGTCGCAACCACCTCGTTGGCCGGCTGTTTCGGTTGCCACATGTCTTTTTTGGACATCGACGAACGTTTGCTAACCTTGGCCGAAGTCGCCGAATTCGACCGTTCGCCGATTACCGACATCGAGCATTGCGGTCCCTGCGACATCGGTTTGATCGAAGGCGGCGTTTGCAACTCGGAAAACGTGCACGTGCTGCGCGAATTTCGAAAGAACTGCAAAATCCTGGTGGCGGTGGGTGCCTGCGCGATTAACGGTGGTTTGCCGGCGATGCGTAACCACATCGCTCTGGAAGACTGTCTGCTGGAAGCTTATCGCGACGGTATTGGCGTCGAAAATCCGCAAATTCCCAGCGATCCGGAATTGCCGTTGCTACTGAACCAAGTCCATCCCATCCACGAAATCGTCAAAATCGACTATTTCCTGCCTGGCTGCCCGCCGTCCGCCGACGTATTTTGGACTTTTTTGACCGCTTTGGTCGAGGGTCGCGAACCCAGTCTGCCTTACGAATTGGTGCATTACGATTGAGTCTGGCGCCCTGTTGAATAACGGCGAGCGCGGCCCGCCGTCCCGTTTAAAGAGAGAATAGTTATGTATGAGCATCTTGAAACCGCCGCCCATCCCGCCGGCTTGAAGCGGATCGTGGTCGATCCGGTGTCTCGCGTCGAGGGTCATGGAAAAGTTACGTTGCTGCTGGATGCCGAGAATCGGGTCCAGCAGGCCCGTCTGCATATCGTCGAATTTCGCGGCTTCGAAAAATTCATTCAAGGCCGGCCCTATTGGGAGTTGCCGGTGTTGGTGCAGCGGCTCTGCGGCATCTGCCCGGTCAGTCATCATTTGGCGGCGGCCAAGGCCATTGACCAATTGGTCGGCGTCGATCCGGCCGATTTAACGCCGGCCGCCGACAAATTGCGCCGATTGCTGCATTTCGGTCAGGTTTTGCAATCTCACGCCTTGCATTTTTTTCATCTTTCCAGCCCGGATTTGTTGTTCGGCTTCGATAGCGACATCGCCAAGCGTAACGTGATCGCGGTGCTGGCGGAATACCCGGAGATCGGTCTGCAAGGCGTGAAGCTGCGCAAATACGGCCAGGAAGTGATCCGCATGGTTTCGGGCAAACGGGTGCATGGTACCGGCGCGATACCCGGCGGCATGAATAAGGCTTTGAGCCGCGACGAACGCGATTATTTGTTGCAGGACATCGATCAGGTTCTGGCCTGGGCCGAAGCGGCGGTGGCCTTGATCAAATCGGTGCACACCGCCAATCTGCCGTATTACGACGAGTTTGCGACGATACGCAGCAACTATCTGGGATTGGTCAAGCCGAACGGTGCGATGGAGCTATACCACGGCGGGATTCGCGCCAAAACCGATAGCGGCGCGACGATAGTCGACCACTACGATTATTGCGCTTACACCGATTTGATCCATGAAGAGGTGCGTTCCTGGAGTTACATGAAATTCCCGTATCTGACCGCGTTGGGCAAGGCTGACGGTTGGTATCGGGTCGGGCCGTTGGCACGGGTCAACAACTGCGACTTCATCGATACGCCGTTGGCCGAAGCGGCGCGGGTCGAATTCAAGCAACACGGCGGCGAGGCGATGGTGCACAGCACCTTGGCCTTCCATTGGGCGCGGTTGATCGAATTGTTGCATTGCGCCGAAGGCATCAGGATTTTGCTGCGCGATCCGGACGTCATGAGCAGTAATTTGCTGGTTCAAGGCGAAAAGCGTTACGAAGGTATCGGCGTGATCGAAGCGCCGCGCGGCACCTTGTTTCACCACTATCAGATCGACGACAACGACATCGTCACCAAGGCCAACCTGATCGTTTCGACGACTAGTAACAACATGGGCATGAACGAGTCGGTACGCCAGGTCGCGGCCGAATATTTGTCCGGGCGCGAGTTGACCGAGCCGCTCCTGAACAGCCTGGAAGTGGCGATACGCGCTTACGATCCTTGCTTGTCCTGCGCCACCCACGCGGTCGGTAAAATGCCGCTACAGCTCGAATTGGTGGATGCCGCCGGCCAAGTGATTGATCGGTTGACTCGGCATGCGGACGGTGAATTCGAGCACGGGTTGGCGTGATGACGGGGATTAAACCGGTTCTGGTATTTGCTTACGGCAACCCGAGCCGGGGCGACGATGCGCTGGGGCCTCTGTTGACGGATGCCCTGGAAAACCAAGTCGATCCCGGTCTTGTCGAATTCGTCGTCGATTTTCAGTTACAAATCGAGCACGCGCTGGATTTGCAGGGGCGGCGTTTGGCGATTTTCGTCGATGCGTCGGTCAAGACGGCGGTTCCCTACCAATTCAGCCGGCTGACGCCAATTCGCGATTCGAGTTACACCAGCCACGCGATGAGTCCGGCGGCCTTGTTGGACGTATATCAATCGCTGTACGGCATGCCGCCGCCGGCTTACCTGTTGGGTATTGCCGGTTTGTCCTTTGAACTCGGCGAGGCACTGACTCCGCCCGCCGCGCAAAATCTGGCGCTAGCGGTCGAATTCGCCCGCCGCTTGCTGAGCGGCTCGGCGGCGGATATATTAGCCGCCGCAATCGAAGCCGCGCCGTCTGCGGAACTCGCCGTTCCGGCTTGAACAGAGTCGGCGATTTTTCCAATTTTTCTCAGGATTACCCGTATGTCCACCGCATGGGCCGGCGGTACCGACGCTATTGTCGAACGCATGGATCAAATGACTGAATTATTCGTCGAACAAACTCGCCGCTCAATGTACACCGGCGAGTCGGCGGAGCATTGCGACGAATGCGGGGAACCCATCCCCGAGGCACGCCGGCGCGCAATTGCTTGTCGCTATTGTTTGCCCTGTCAAACCAAGTTGGAACGGAGCGGCAAAATCTGAATTGGCGACAATGTCAGGATTTAACCCGCTTCATTCTGATTGACACCAAGCCGCCGCCACGCTCCAGCGTGTCTTGGTCGACAATTTTCCAGGCTTCTTCCGAGCCGTCCGCTTTCTTGAATACTAAATACGACTGACTGCCCGATTCGCGGACGAAAATTTCGGCGAATTCGCTGCGTTCGCCGTTGGAATCCAAATAGTTCTTGCCAATGACCAAGGTTTGGTCGCCAATGATTTTCGCGACCGCGTCGATGAACTGGTTTTCCGAGCCGCCCTCGGCCCGATATTCGCCTTCGTAACCGTGGCCGCAACCGACCAGCAGGGTTAACGCGCCGGCCAAAATGGCTGATTTGAATGTCATTGATGCTCTCCTGAGTGTCGGTTACCGTCGATTATGCCCTAAGCACGGCCGGCTGAATATCGCAAATCCCGATCTTGAATCCGATCGCCAACGGTATAATCGGCGTTTTTGCCGCTTTCGATCGTTACCTATGTCAAATGTAAATACCGAAAAACTCTCCAGCGCCCGCTTCGCCGAAGCCACCGATGCCTTCGTCGAGGAATTTACCGCCTCGGTCGGTTTCGATCAACGCATGGCCTTGCAAGACATTCAGGGTTCGTTGGCGCATGCGACGATGCTCTGCAAAATCGGGATTTTGACCGAGCGGGAGTTGGCCGACATTCGCGACGGTCTGGCGCGAATTCGCGGCGAAATCGAGCGTGGCGAGTTCGTCTGGTCGATTAAGCAGGAAGATGTGCACATGAATATCGAGGCGCGTTTGACCGACCTGATTGGTATCGCCGGCAAAAAACTGCACACCGGCCGCTCGCGCAACGATCAGGTCGCCACCGATATCCGTTTGTATTTGCGCGATGAAATCGACGTTATTCTGGGTCAGTTGCGGCGTTTGCAAACCGCGCTACTGGATCTGGCCGAACGCGAGGCCGCGACAATCATGCCCGGTTTTACCCATTTGCAAGTAGCCCAGCCGGTGACCTTCGGCCACCATTTGATGGCTTGGTTCGAGATGCTGAGCCGCGATGCCGAGCGCTTCCTGGATTGTCGCAAGCGCATCAACGTGATGCCTCTAGGAGCGGCGGCGCTGGCCGGTACCAGTTATCCGCTGGATCGCTTCTTGACCGCCGAATTATTGGGTTTTTCCCGGCCGTCCAGCAATTCATTGGATTCGGTCAGCGACCGCGATTTCGCGATCGAATTTACCGCCGCCGCCAGTTTGGTGATGCTGCATTTGTCCCGGTTTTCCGAGGAACTGGTGCTTTGGGCCAGCGCGCAGTTCGACTTTATCGACATTCCCGATGCATTCTGCACCGGTTCGTCGATCATGCCGCAGAAGAAAAACCCGGATGTCCCGGAGTTGGTGCGCGGCAAGTCCGGCCGCGTTGCCGGACATTTGATGGCTTTGCTGATGCTGATGAAAAGCCAGCCCCTGGCCTACAACAAGGACAACCAAGAGGACAAGGAGCCGTTGTTCGATACCGTCGATACCGTCGTCAACAGTCTAAGGGCTTTTGCCGACATGATGCCGCGCATCCAGGCCAAGCGCGAAAACATGTATCAGTCCGCCAAACGCGGCTTCGCGACCGCGACCGACTTGGCCGACTATCTGGTTCGCAAGGGGATGGCGTTTCGTGACGCGCACGAGGTGGTCGGTTCGGCGGTCCGGCTGGGTTTGCAGACCGGCCGGGATCTGTCGGAATTGAGCTTGGCCGAATTGCAAAATTTCTCGAGCAACATAGCGGAAGACGTGTTCGATATCCTCAGTTTGGAGGGATCGGTGGCTTTGCGCAATCATATCGGCGGCACGGCACCGGAGACCGTGCGTCAGGCAATTTGTGACGCGCGCCGGCAAATCCTTAGTTAAGGTGCGGTAATTATCGCATTCGCTGCTACCCTTTCGAACGGTTCTGTTTCGGAGGGTGGCAATGCAATGCGTTTCTAGTATAGAGACCGCGCAAACGGTCGTAGCGGCGGAGTCGGGGTTCTGGTGCGATGCTCGCTTGGCTGCGTTCGGTATCGATCCGGATAGCGAACAGGGGCTGAATGTCCTGGTCTTCGCGGTCCGTAAACAACCCGCCGATCTGCTGGGCCATTTACGGCGTATCTATCGCTGTTACCGTAGCGATTTGTCAGAGCAGTTATATGCCGCATTGCTCGATTTAACGATTGTCCTGGCTGGGCGCGGTTCCGCGTTGCGCGCTCGATTGCTTGCCGCCTGTCGCGGCAGACTGAGTGCCGACCAGGCCGCGGCTGTGCTTGAGTCGGATAGGCGGGCGGCGAATCGTTACACGCTGTTTACCGACGGCGTGCTGGGCGGCTCGGAGTTGGTCCATCAGGTTCGGGAAAGCGATATTCAATACGACTATCTGGCGCTCGCGAACGATTTCATCGAGTACAGCCAATTGAACCAAGCCATCGAGGCATTGGAAACCGGGCTGATTCAGCAGCCCGAGCGGGCGGATTTGCAGACCGCGCTCTTGGAGCTATTTCGCTCTACCAAAAACGCGGATCGCTTCCGCCGACAGTACCGCGCCCTCGGCGATGCCGGAGTGACTCTCGTCGAGGGTTGGGAGCAACTCGCGGTTTATTTTGAAGGAATCGGCTTATGACCCTTCACGTGCATCCGGCCCTGCGGGCCGCGTTATTTGCCATGGACGGCCGGACCGGCAAAACCATGGCCATGTATTTGAAAGGGCCTTGCCGAGGTGTTGCCGTGGTGGTTAACGAGGACGAGGCGGACCTGGATCTGATCGACGCCGATCACGCCAAGGCCGCCGACATCATTAAAGCCAGGCGGGTTGCCAATCCCGGCAGGCCGTTAGTACTGCTGTCGCTATACGATCTTCGGGTTGAAAACGCCTTCTTCGTCAAGAAGCCGGTCAATGCTCAACAAATGTTGGCGGTGTTCGCGCAGGTGAGGGATATGTTGGCGGCTCGCAAGATCGCCGAGAAACTCCGTCACCCAGCCGGTCGCGGTTCGGAAACCGATCAGGCTCCGGAGTCGGTTTTGTCCGAACAGCGAAGTGCCATCGTGAAGGCACGCCCGGAGCGGTTGAAATCCAGCAAACACCGAACCGCCGCGCAACTAAGCGATAGTGGGTTCCGCACTTTTCTGGGCACATTGGCCGATATCGATTTCGACGATCCGGCTCAATGGCGTACCGCGTATTTCGATCCCAGACATTATTTCCTCGGCTTTGTACAGTCGGCGTTTAAGACCGCTCGCTTACAGAATAAAGCACTAAGGTTGAACTCAATCTGGAAGCCGTTGCTGATCTTCCCCGCGTCCGAGGAAATCTGGTTGGATGCCGATGACAAGCAACTGCGCGCATTCGCCGGGGTGGTGCTTAACCGGGCTTCAGCGGGGAACATGACATTATCGGTATTCGATATGGCGGACCCTACGCCGCGCGATGCCGAAAAATATCAGGACATGTCGGCTTTTCTTTGGAAACTGGCGATTTGGACCTCGAAGGGTCGGTTTCCGATAGGAATCGATATCTACAAGCCGGTATATCTGGAGCGCTGGCCTAACTTTACCCGTTTGGTAATTACCCCGGAAGCGTTGCGGATCGCGGCGTTGTTAATCCAACAACCGCGCACGCCGCTGGAAATCGCCGAGGTATTGCGGATCAAGATGCAATACGTCTTTGTGTTTGTCAGCGCCTGCCACACGCTGGGCTTGCTGCGCCAATCCGAACGCCAGGCCGACGCGGTGGTCGCCCAACCAGCCCCAAAACCGGCCAAAAACCAAGGTCTGTTGAGTAAGCTTCTTGGGAAGCTGCGTGGCGAGAAATAACGATAAGGAACCACGATGAGCCAATACAAAATCATATTCACCGGCCCGGTCGGCGCTGGTAAGACGACCGCCATTCATTCGATTAGCGATCTGCCGCCGGTCAAGACCGACGCCGCCGCCAGCGATATGACCAAGAACCGCAAGGAATCGACCACCGTGGCGATGGATTACGGAGTGATGAATCTGCCCGGCGGCGAAAAGATTCATTTGTACGGAACGCCCGGCCAGGAGCGCTTTGATTTCATGTGGGAGATTCTGACCGTCGGTGGGATCGGCTTGGTGCTATTGCTGGATAACACCAGGGCCGATCCGTTCCAAGACATGAAATTTTTTCTGGATGCGTTCGGTAAATTTATCGACACCACCGGCGTGGCGATCGGGGTTACTCAAATGGACTTGAGCAGCACGCCGGCGATAGACGATTATCACCGACAGCTGCAAACTTTGGGGCTGAATCCGCCGGTATTTGCCGTCGACGCTCGCGAGCGTGCCGATGTGTCGCTGTTGGTGCAATCCTTGTTGTATTCGCTCGATCCCGGTTTGGTGGGTTGAAACCATGGCGAGCTACGAACTCAAACAGGGCTTGTATCTATACCCAACCCCGGCCGGCGCCTACTACGCGATCGCGAGTCCCGCCGAAGATAAACCACGCCGCTTTCTGAATCAATTGCTGAAGCTGGATCAAACCCCGGCATTGACCGAAGCCCGGCTGCTGGCCTTGATGGAAACCGATGAAGCCGAAAAGGCCATGCAATTGCTCTCGTATTGTCAAAAACTTGGCTGGGTGCAGGGCTTGGAAGCACCGATCTCGGCACCGCAAGGGGCGTTGGAAGACATTTTGCCGGCCATGTTGGGCCTGATCGCCGAGTCCGGGAAAGTCTTGTTGGCCGACGATCAGGGTTTTTATCTGGCCTGTAGCGGATTTCCGCACGAGGTCGCCGAGGAGTTGTCGGCATTGAGCGCGGAGCTGGCGACGGTACATAAGCGCCGATCCGGCCTGCTCGTCAATAATCTGGGGATTGCCAGTCATGCCTTGGCGATTGTCGATCCGTTCGGCAATAGCCAGATCGGCTTTTGGCCGATGTTCGTCGGCAAGCACCGTTTCGTGTTGGCCATTAGCGGCGTACCGCATTTCAACCACGCCGAGTTCGTCTCGTTGGCTTGGGCATTGATTACCCGCTACCTGAAATGACCGGCGGCGAGCCGGCTGTTTTAACTTATCACCTGAAAACAGAGGAAATCACACTATGAGAGCAGACATGTTGACCTCGGTCTTGACCGAGCTGAATGGCACTTCGGCGGACATCGAAGCGTCCGGGGTGATCTCCACCGACGGTTTGATGATGGCTTCGGTGTTGCCCGCCAGCATGGACGAGGATCGGGTCGGGGCAATGAGCGCGGCGATGTTGTCGCTCGGCGACCGCACCGCGCAGGAACTAAGCCGCGGTGGTTTGGAACAAGTGTTGATCAAAGGCGACAAGGGTTACGTGCTGATGACTTACGCTGGCCGTGAGGCGGTTTTGACGGTGTTGGCCAAACCGAATGCCAAACTGGGTTTAATCTTTTTGGATGTCAAACGGGCGGCGGAGAGTATCGCCGAAATGCTGTAATTCCTTCTAACCCACGTGGAGCGCATCATGATTGCTGATATGAAGCCCGAGGACATCGTAGGCGACTTCAAGGAGACGACGCTAACCTATTTCGACGGCGCTAGCCGCAAAGTACTGTATACCGAACTGGAAACCCCGTATCCGGACGGCAAGCTGATTGTTTCGACGACAACGCCGGACGGCATTATTCGTCATGCCAACCAAGCGTTTATCGACATGTCCGGCTATACCGAGCAAGAATTGATCGGCATGCCGCACAGTGTACTGAGGCATCCGGACATGCCCGCCGCGGCGTTTAAGGATTTGTGGGACACGGTCGGGCGTGGCGAAAAGTGGCAGGGTTACGTTAAAAATTTGCGCAAGGATGGCGGTTATTATTGGGTCAAGGCGACCGTCATTCCCAACGTTCGCAACGGTCAGGTGGTCGGGTATACCTCGGTCAGGCGCAAGCCCTCGCGCCGCAAGATCGAAGACAGCATCCAACTCTATTCGACGCTAATCTGAGCAGGGGAACGCGTTATGACTTATTTGTTTACCGTTAGTCCCGATTTCGCGCCGGATCGTTTGTCAGGCTGGTATATCTTCAATACCTGGTTGCAGAAACACACCGCCGCGGCGATCCATTTAGAGATGTATGACCACTATCAACGCTTGCACCAAGCCATCGCCGACGATGCGGTGGATCTGATTTACGCTAACCCCTTCGACGCGGCGATGTTGGTCCGCGAGAAGGGCTTTGTACCCTTGGTCAAGCCGATCGGACTATCGGACGAAGCCGTGATCGCGGTCAACGCCGACAGCCCGATTCAGGATGTAGCCGAGCTGACGCCGGGTACCCGTGTCGCTCACACCGAAGATCCGGACGTGCGGCTGATGGGAATGATCATGCTGGAGCCGGCCGACTTGGACCGCGGCAACATCCAAGCGCTGTTGTCCGACAATTACGTGTTGGTCGCCAAGCATTTGCTGAAGGGCGAGGCCGATGTCGGTATCTTTTTAGCCGAAGCCTTCGACAACTTGTCCGGCATGATCAAAAAGCAACTACGGGTATTGGTGCGCAGTCAGATCAGCGTAATCAACCACGCGCTACTGGTTGGTCCACGGTTGGCCGAACGGCGGCTGGAAATTCGCGACCTGTTGGTACGGATGGCTGAGGAAGACAAGGGCCCCGGCGTGCTGGAAAGCCTCGGATTTTCCGGCTGGCAAGCCTTGGAAGACGAGGAGATGGAATTCATGATCGATTTGATGGACACGCTGAATACTTGAGCGTCCTGTTCGGTCATCGCGGCGCCGCCGCCGCGATGACTGCCTGACCCAGCGCCAGACCGCCGTCGTTGGCCGGATAGGCGCGCGGCGCCAACACCTGGAAACCGGCGGTACGCAACTTCGCCGATAAACCTTCCAACAGCAAACGATTCTGAAATACGCCGCCGCTGAGTGCCACGGTTTCCGCCGGGTAGGTCTTTGCCAATAGGGATAAGGTCGCCGATGCGGCATCGATCAGTGTGTGATGAATGCGGGCCGCGATGTGGGCCGGAGCCGCGCCGTCGCGCAAGTCGGTCAGTACCGCCAACCACAATCCCCGCCAACCGAGTAGCCGGCTTTCGCCGGTTGGGGTCAAAGTCCAACTGTCCGGATAGGCTCGAGCGTCG
>NZ_JBYMAP010000117.1:0-13450 GCF_057766305.1 Methylomonas sp. BG-2
GATCTTTGACAACCCGGAATGACTCCCACAGATATTCGATCTTTCCGGTTAGCGGTGTTCGTTTTCTTTCCGCTAGATTAACTGTGAAGAAATAGCAGCCGCCTTGTATCCGGTATTGGCGATATTCAGTCATTTTTCCTCAGTAACAATTGCCTGATGGGGTTTCGACTAACGTCTCTCCCATCCTGCCGATTCCGGCCTATCTCTTTAACCGCCTATTACCCGATGCTAAAAAGGGTTTGCCGAAACCCGTATCGGCAAACCCTTAATTTCAATCCCTGGTTCCCCCAAATCCCTCTCGTCAAATCCGCGCTATTCCACCGTCACCGACTTCGCCAGATTGCGGGGTTGATCGACGTCGGTGCCTTTTAGCACGGCGACGTGATACGAAAGCAGTTGCAGCGGGATCGTGTAGATGATCGGTGAAATGGCATTGGCGACGCTGGGCATTTTGACGATTTGCACGTTTTCGTCGGCGGTGTCGCTTTCGGCCAAGTCTTCGTCCATGAATACGATCAATTGGCCGCCGCGGGCGCTGACTTCCTGGATGTTGGATTTGAGCTTTTCCAGCAGGTTGTTATTGGGCGCGACCGTGACCACCGGCATTTCGGCGTCGATCAAGGCCAGCGGGCCGTGCTTCAATTCGCCGGCCGGATAGGCCTCGGCGTGAATGTAGGAAATCTCCTTCAGTTTCAAGGCCCCTTCCATCGCGATCGGGTAATGGGTGCCGCGGCCGAGGAACAGCGCATTGTGCTTATCGGCGAAACGCTGCGACAGCAGCTCGATAGCATTGTCCAGCTTCAGCACTTTTTCGATGTTGCCGGGCAACGCGAACAGTTGCGAGACGATGTGCTCTTCTTGGTCGGCGCTCAGTTCGAAGCGGCGGCCGACCGCGATGATCAGCATCAGCAGCGCTACTAATTGTGTGGTAAAGGCCTTGGTCGAGGCCACGCCGATTTCCGGGCCGGCGCGCGTCATCAGCACTAGGTCAGATTCGCGCACCAGCGAGCTTTCCGGGGCGTTGCAAATCACCAGCGAATGTTTTACGCCGAGTTTTTTGGCTTCCTGCAACGCGGCCAAGGTGTCGGCGGTTTCGCCGGACTGGGAAATGGTGACGACCAGCGTATCCGGCGCGACGACCGGGTTGCGGTAGCGGAATTCGCTGGCGATTTCGATAGAGCAGGGGACGCGGGCGTATTTTTCGAACCAGTAGCGGGCGACCATGCCGGCGTGGTAACTTGTGCCGCAAGCCAGGATCAGCACCGATTTGATTTGGTCGAACACCTCGGCGGCGTTGTGGCCGAAGGCGTTGTCCTGCAAGCGGTTGTCGATGAAGCGGCCTTCCAGGGTTTCCGACACCGCCCAGGCTTGCTCGTAGATTTCCTTGAGCATGTAGTGGCGGTATTTACCCTTATC
Organism: Methylomonas sp. BG-2; assembly: GCF_057766305.1. NCBI lineage: Bacteria > Pseudomonadati > Pseudomonadota > Gammaproteobacteria > Methylococcales > Methylococcaceae > Methylomonas > Methylomonas sp. BG-2. The sequence goes on from NZ_JBYMAP010000117.1 coordinate 1,417, forward strand.
CACCGAGTCGGCCTTCAGTTGGCTTTCGATGACCGGGCGGACCACGCGGCGGCCGGCTTCGTCGAAGATGGTCACGCCGTTGATGGTCAACTCGGCTATGTCGCCGTCTTCCAGGAAGATGAAGCGTTGGGTGACCGGTAGCAACGCGGCGATGTCGGAAGCGATGAAGTATTCGCCGATGCCGATGCCGATCACCAACGGACTACCCTTGCGGCAGGCGACCAGTACATCGGGTTGTTCGCTGTCGATCACACCCAGCGCGTAGGCGCCACGCAGGCTTTTGACGGTTTTTCCGACCGCATCGAACAGGCTGTCGGCCGCTTTCAGTTCTTCGGCAACCTTGTGGACGATGACTTCGGTATCGGTTTCGGACGTAAAGATGTAGCCGTTTTCCTGCAGCGCGGTACGCAGATGGTCATGGTTTTCGATGATGCCGTTATGCACCACCGCGACCCGATCCTTGCTGACGTGAGGATGGGCGTTGCGGGTACTGGGTTTGCCGTGGGTAGCCCAGCGGGTGTGGGCGATGCCGATGCGGCCTTCGATTGGATCGGCGCCGATCAGAGCTTCCAAGCCTTTAACCTTGCCCAGTTCGCGCTTGCGAAAGATTTCGCCGCCGTTGATGACGGCCAGACCGGCTGAATCATATCCCCGGTATTCCAGGCGCTTCAAGCCTTCGATCAGAATCGGAACCACGTTGCGCTGGGCGACGCCCGCGACGATGCCACACATAGTTTATTTCTCCGACTTGCTAGGATGCGAGTATTGAGTGTTGTCGGGTACAGTTTCCGCCATTTTGGTGGGGCGTTGCCAGCCGGGAATACTGGCTTGCTTGGTCCGACTTAGGGTTAATTGCTCAGCCGGCGCGTCTTTGGTGATGGTCGAGCCCGCCCCGATCGTGGCGTTTTTACCGACCGTCACCGGCGCCACCAATTGGGTGTCCGAGCCGATGAAGGCGCCGTCTTCGATAATGGTCTTGAATTTATTGACGCCGTCATAGTTGCAGGTGATGGTACCGGCGCCGACATTGACCTTGGCGCCGATTTCACTGTCGCCAATATAGCTCAAATGGTTGATCTTGCTACCGACGCCGACATCCGCTTTTTTGATTTCGACGAAATTGCCGATATGCACCTGTTCCGCCAATCGAGTTTGCGGCCGCAGGCGGGCGAACGGACCGATTCGGCTGCCAGCGCCAACGGTAGCGTCTTCGATGACGCTGTTCGGCAGAATTTCGACGCCTTCGCCTATCGTCGCGTTCTTGATGACGCAATTGGCGCCGATTTTGACGTTATTCGCGATGCGATTGCTGCCTTCGAAGATCACGTTGATGTCGATGTCGATGTCTTGACCCAGCTCGGCGAAACTGCCGCGTATATCGAGACGGGCCGGATCGCGCAAGGTCACGCCTTTTTCCATCAGCGCCTGCGCTTGTTCGCGTTGGTAAACCCGTTCCAAGTGGGCGAGTTGGGCGCGGTTGTTGACGCCCAAGACCTCTTCGGCGCTGGCGGCCTGACTGGTTTCTATCGTCAAACCGTCGTCGACCGCCATCTCGATGATGTCGGTCAGATAGTATTCATTCTGGGCGTTGTTGTTGGACAGCCTGGCCAGCCATTGCTTGAGTTGGCTGCCCTTGCAGGCCAGAATGCCGGTATTGCCTTCATTGATTTGCAACTCGGCTTCGTTGGCGTCCTTTTGTTCGACGATCTTAATGACCGCATGGTCCTTGTCGCGGACGATGCGGCCGTAGCCGGTCGGGTCGTCTAAGGTTACCGTTAGCAGCGCCAGCGAGGTCAGACTGACCTTGCGCAGCAGGGTTTGTATCGTCTGGGTTTTCAGCAGCGGTACGTCGCCATACAGAATCAAGACGGTATCGCCGTCCTCGACGTAGTCTATCGCTTGCTGCACCGCGTGGCCGGTGCCGAGCTGCTGCTTTTGCTCTATCCAGGTGGCATCCAGCGCACTCAGGGCCTGTTTTACCGTTTCGCCGCCATGGCCATAAACGATAAAGATTTGGTTGTCATCCAGCGCGCGGCTGGTTTGGTAAACGTGCTCCAGCAATGCCCGGTTGGCGATTTCGTGCAGCACTTTGGGCCGAGCCGAACGCATCCGCGTACCTTGGCCGGCGGCGAGTATTATGGTTTTTATCGACATCGTGATTCCTAAAACAAAAAAGCCCGATGGCGTCTAGCACCATCGGGCTGTATTTTTACGCGATTCCGAGCTTACGCGCCACGTTTTCTTAATCTATCCAAAGTCCGTAGCTTCATGACCGCGTCGGCCAGTTCGGCCTGTGCGATGGCGTAATCGATTTTACCGCTCTTGTCGGCCAGCATTTCCTCGGCTTTGGCCTTGGCTTGCAAGGCGGCGGCTTCGTCGATGTCCTTGGCCCGAATCGCGGTGTCGGCCAGTACCGTGGCAACATGCGGCTGCACTTCCAGGAAGCCGCCGGTAATATAAAACGCGTGCTGCTCCTTTTCGCTGACCTTCACCCTGACTTCGCCGGGTTTCAATTTGGTGATCAGCGGCGCGTGCCGCGCCGCGATACCGACGTCGCCCATTTCGGCCGGCGCGAACAACATTTCCGCCAAACCGGAATAGATTTCCTGCTCGGCGCTGACTATGTCTACATGGATGGTCATTACCATGATCGAACCCTCCTATGCCGAGTTACATGTTTTTGGCTTTTTCGATGGCTTCGTCGATTGTTCCCACCATATAAAAAGCTTGTTCGGGCAAACTGTCGTATTCGCCGCTGATAATGCCTTTGAAGCCGGCGATAGTGTCTTTTAAGGACACGTATTTGCCCGGCGAACCGGTAAATACCTCCGCGACGAAGAAAGGTTGCGACAGGAAGCGTTGCACTTTACGCGCGCGGGCTACCGTCAGTTTATCTTCCTCGGACAATTCGTCCATACCCAAGATGGCGATGATGTCGCGCAACTCTTTATAGCGTTGCAGGATACCTTGCACGGTCCGGGCGGTTTCGTAATGTTCTTGACCGATAACCAAAGGATCGAGCTGGCGGCTGGTGGAGTCCAGCGGATCAATCGCCGGATAAATACCCAACTCGGCGATTTGACGAGACAGTACCACGGTCGCGTCCAAGTGGGCGAAGGTGGTGGCTGGCGACGGGTCGGTCAAGTCGTCGGCCGGTACGTATACGGCTTGAATCGAGGTAATGGAACCGGTTTTGGTCGAGGTAATCCGCTCTTGCAGAACACCCATCTCCTCGGCCAGGGTCGGCTGGTAACCTACCGCGGAAGGCATACGGCCCAACAGCGCCGATACTTCGGTACCGGCCAGGGTATAACGGTAGATGTTGTCGACGAAGAACAATACGTCACGGCCTTCGTCGCGGAAATATTCCGCCATCGTCAAACCGGTCAACGCGACGCGCAAACGGTTTCCCGGTGGCTCGTTCATCTGGCCGTACACCAGGGATACCTTGTCGATAACGTTGGAATCGGTCATCTCGTGGTAAAAGTCGTTACCTTCCCGAGTCCGCTCACCGACGCCGGCGAATACCGAATAACCGCTGTGCTCGATCGCGATGTTACGGATCAATTCCATCATGTTGACGGTTTTGCCGACACCCGCGCCGCCGAACAGGCCGACTTTACCACCTTTCGCGAACGGGCAAACCAAGTCGATCACCTTGATGCCGGTTTCCAGCAACTCATTCGCTGGCGCTTGATCGGCGTAAGAGGGCGCATCGCGGTGGATAACCCATTTTTCTTTCTCGCCGATAGGCCCTTTTTCGTCGATGGCATCGCCGAGGACGTTCATGATACGGCCCAGCGTGGCTTGACCAACCGGCACCTTGATCGCTTCACCGGTGTTGCTGACGCCGGCGCCGCGTTTCAGACCGTCGGTCGAACCCATCGCAATCGTGCGAACCACGCCGTCGCCCAACTGTTGTTGGACTTCCAGAACCAGACCGCCTTCAACATTCAAAGCGTCGTATACTTTCGGCAGGTTTTCGCGTGGAAATTCCACGTCGACGACCGCTCCGATGATCTGAACGATTTTACCCAAACTCATTATGTCGTCCTCTTTAAAAATCTATCTAAACTTGTCTTGAAAGGCCTAAACGGCGGATGCACCGGCAACGATCTCGGAAATTTCCTGCGTGATGGCGGCCTGTCTGGCTTTGTTGTACACCAGTTGCAATTCCTTGATGATGTTTCCGGCATTGTCGGAAGCACTCTTCATCGCCACCATCCGGGCGGCCTGCTCGCAGGCGTTGTTTTCCACCAAACCTTGGAACACCGTGGATTCGACGTAACGTATCAGTAAACTGTCCAGAACGTCCTTGGCATTGGGCTCGTACAAATAATCCCAATGGCCGGACAACGCCGGTTCCAGTTCGCCGACTTGCACCGGCAGCAGTTGTTGCAGGACCGGCTTCTGCGTCATGGTGTTGACGAAGTCGTTGCTGATCAAAAACAGTTGATCGATCCGGCCCGCTTCGTAGGCATCCAGCATTACTTTCACCGTTCCGATGATGTCGGTTTGGTGCGGCGTGTCGCCGAGCTTGGTGGCCTGACCGATCAGGTTGGCATTGAGCAGGTTGAAAAACATCGCCGCTTTGCCGCCGATCGCACACACATCAACTTCGATGCCGTTAGCGCGCCATTGCTGCATTTCGACCAATATCTTCCTGAACAAGTTAGCGTTCAGACCGCCGCACAATCCGCGGTCGGAACTGACCACGATAATGCCTACCCTCTTCACCCCGCGCTCGATCAGGAACGGATGCTTATATTCCGGATTGGCATAGGCCAGATGTCGAATGATCTGACCAATTTTTTTTGCGTAAGGCCGGGTCGCTTGCATGCGGTCCTTGGTTTTCCGCATTTTGCTCGCCGCCACCATTTCCATGGCTCGGGTGATCTTCTGAGTATTTTTGATACTCGCGATCTTGGTACGTATCTCTTTGCCAACAGCCATGTGCGGACCCTTTACCAGCTACCGGTCTTGACGAAACGCTCGATGGCGCTGTGGATGCCTTTTTGAATTTCGTCGTTGTAGTCGCCTTTCTCGTTGATTTTCGCCATCAGCGCGGACTCTTCGTTACGCATGAAATCCAGCAACGCGGCTTCGAAGGCACGAACTTGCTTGACTTCCAAACTATCCAGGAAACCGGAATTCGCGGCGTACAACGAAACACCCATTTCAGCGACCGACATTGGCGCGTATTGGTTTTGTTTCATCAACTCGGTGACGCGTTGACCACGCTCGATTTGTTTGCGAGTGCTTTCATCCAAGTCCGACGCGAACTGCGCGAAGGCCGCCAATTCGCGGAACTGCGCCAAGTCGAGACGAATACCGCCACCCAGCTTTTTGATGATCTTGGTCTGAGCGGCACCACCGACTCGAGATACCGACAGACCGGCGTTAACCGCCGGGCGAATACCGGAGTTGAACAAACCGGTCTCCAAAAAGATCTGGCCGTCGGTGATCGAAATCACGTTGGTCGGAACGAAGGCCGACACGTCGCCGCCTTGGGTTTCGATGATAGGCAGAGCAGTCAAGGAACCGGTTTTACCTTGCACCTTACCGCCGGTCAATTTCTCGACCTCGGCCGCATTGATGCGGGCCGCGCGCTCCAACAAGCGCGAGTGAATATAGAACACGTCGCCGGGGTAAGCTTCGCGTCCTGGCGGGCGGCGCAACAGCAGCGAAATTTGGCGATAAGCCCAAGCTTGCTTGGTCAAATCGTCGTAAATGATCAGCGCGTCTTCGCCTTTGTCGCGGAAGTATTCGCCCATCGAGCAGCCAGTGTAGGGTGCGATGAATTGCAACGCGGCGGATTCTGATGCGGATGCGACCACGATGATGGTATGTTCCATCGCGCCATGCTCTTCCAGTTTGCGCACGACGTTGGCGATCGACGAGCGTTTTTGCCCGATCGCAACGTAGATACATTTAATGCCGGTACCTTTTTGATTGATGATCGCGTCGACGGCAATCGCGGTTTTACCGGTTTGGCGGTCGCCGATGATCAGCTCCCGTTGGCCGCGGCCGACCGGAATCATGGAGTCGATCGCTTTCAAACCGATTTGCACCGGTTGATCCACCGATTGGCGGGCAATAACGCCCGGCGCGATTTTTTCGATCGGCGAACTAAATGCGGTGTCGATCGGGCCCTTGCCGTCGATCGGATTACCCAACGCATCGACCACGCGGCCCAACAGCGCGTCCCCAACCGGTACTTCCAAAATCCGGCCAGTGCATTTGACGGTGTCGCCTTCGGTGATGTCTTGGTAGCCACCCAACATGACCACACCGACGGAATCGCGTTCCAAGTTCAATGCCATGCCGTAAGAGCCGCCGGGAAATTCGAGCATTTCGCCTTGCATTACTTCCGACAATCCGTGAACCCTGACGATACCGTCGGTTACACTGACCACGGTACCTTCGGTATGGGCTTCGAGGTGGGCGTCGAAGTTTTCGATCTTCTTCTTGATCAGATCACTGATTTCTGATGGATTCAATTGCATGTTATTTTCCCGCTCTAACTCTTAAAGTCTTTTGGCTAATTGATGAAGCTGGCCTCTGATGGAACCGTCGATGACTTTATCGCCGGCTCTGGCGAGTATGCCCCCAATTAACGATTTATCGACAGAAACGGCAGCGTTGACTTTTTTGTTCAAGACTTTTTCAAGCATGGCGACGTATTTGCCTTGCTCGGCCTTGGTCAACGCGTATGCACTGTACAAGTCGACATTGACATAGCCTTCATCATCGGCTTTGTGCTGTTCGAACATTGTCGCGATTTGCGGCAACAGCGACAGCTTGTCGTTGTCTATCAGTATCTTGATCAGATTTTTCGCTTCATCCAGAACATGGTCTCCGCAAATGTCGAAAACCAGGTTCGTAATGTTCTGTTTACCCACTCTGGGGTTATTCAAAATGTCGGACAGGCCTGGATCTCGCAGCGCCAACGACAAAAAAGCCAACGAATCGGACCACGCGGCGACAGCGCCGCCCTCCTTGGCACGCTTGAACACAGCTTCGGCATAAGGTCTTGCTAGTGTCGCTAACTCAGCCATGGCCTAACCCAATTGGTCCGCTGCTTTGCTGAGAATATCCTGATGCTTGGCCTTGTCGATTTCTTCCTTCAATATCTGTTCGGCCGCGCGCAATGCCAACGAGGAAACTTCCTTACGCAGACTTTCCCTGGCTTGCAGCAATTCTTGCTCGATTTGGGCCTTGGCCGCTTCCAGTAGGCGTTCGCCTTCTTTTTTGGCTTGGTCCTTGGCATCTTCCACCAACTGGTTGGCACGCTTTTGAGCGGCGCCGACAATCTCGGAAGACTGCTCCTTGGCTTCTTTTAAGATGGATTTGGCTTTTTTCTCAGCCAGTTTGATTTCTTCCTGGCCTCTCTCGGCCGCCGCCAATCCTTCGGCGATCTTTTTTCTGCGCTCTTCCAAAACGCCCAATAGGTATGACCAGACGTACTTCTCGGTGAACCACACCAGAAGCGCGAAGGTAATCATCTGCCCGATTAGGGTTAGATTGATACTCATGAATGTTCCTCGTTATACCGTTGCCCGATTGATTATTGAGGTAAGGCTAAGCCGCAACCCCGATCGACAATCTTGCAATTAGCCGGCAACCGCTTGAACGGCCGCCAGGAACGGGTTTGCGAACGCCAACATCAACGCCAGACCCACACCGATCATCGCTACCGCGTCCAACAGACCGGCGATCAAGAACATTTTGCCTTGCAACATCGGCACCAATTCAGGTTGGCGAGCGGCGGCTTCCAAAAATTTACCGCCCAACAGACCGAAACCAATCGCGGTGCCAATGGCGGCCAAGCCCAGGATGATGCCCACTGCGATTGCGGTAGAGGCTTGAACATTGGCAATTAATGATGCGATTTCCATAGTGTCTCCTAATAAAAGGTAAGTAGTTATAAAGTGAATGAATTAGTGGTCTTCGTGGGCCAGACTCAGATAAACGATAGTCAGGACCATGAAGATGAAGGCTTGCAGCGTGATGACCAGAATGTGGAACACCGCCCAAGGGAAACCCAGGATGGGTTGTATCGCCGGCGGCAGCAACGCTATCAGAATGAAGATCAATTCGCCGGCATACAGGTTACCGAACAACCGCAAACCCAGAGAAATCGGCTTGGCCAATTCTTCAACGGTTTTCAGAATCAGGTTGAACGGAATCATGACCGGATGATGGAAAGGCGTCAGCGTGAATTCCTTGATAAAGCCCCATACGCCCTTGATCTTGATGCTATAGAAGAAGATCAATACGAACACACTCAGCGACAGTGCGAAGGTGCCGTTCAAATCGGTACTCGGTACGACGCGCAAGTAACTGATACCCATCCAGCCGCCCAGCATCGGCAACAAATCGACCGGCAGCATATCCATCGCATTCCACAGAAACACCCAACAGAAAATCGTCAAGGCCAACGGCGCGATCAATTTGCTGCGGCCGTGAAACGTATCCTTAACCTGGGTATCAACGAACTCGATCAACATCTCGGCGAAATTTTGCGCCAAGCCAGGCACGCCGGTGGTTGCCTTACCGGCCACGGTCTTAAAAAAGCCCAGAAATAAACCGCCCAATACGGCCGAAAAAAACAGAGTATCGAGATGCAGAGCCCAAAAACCCTCGCCAACCGACAGCGGAGTCAAGTGATGGACTATATAACCCGTCGCGCCACCTTCACTAGCCATTTTTCCTCGCAAAAATCTAAATACGCCACGTTAGCAGCGCAAACCAAAATACCGATAATACCGCAGTGTAACCTAAGAGCAGTATCAAGAAATCGACGGCGGGAATCTGTAACGCCAGGATGAACAAAGCCGCCGTCAAGGCCAACTTAATCGTTTCGCCCGAGTAAAAGGCATTCACGACTTTTCTTGCGCCGGCATGCCTGACGAGATGCAGGCGGTAGGCAAAATACAGATTCGGTATCAATGCTACCAAGCCGCCCAGCAATGCCGATAACGCGGATTTCCAAGCGCCCATCAATAAAAATCCCGATGCCACCAACGTGGCCATCAGGACCTGTCCAAGCAAGACTTTTCCGACAGTAGAAAACATGTTTCCAACTGCCATCCGCTTCCCCTTTTCTTTTAAGCCGAGGGATTATATCCAGCCCCACCCGCTAAAGCAAGGTAAGGGCTTGGGAAGCCCCGTTTCAACCGGCCCATAAACCACAACAATCTTCTGTGATTTCAGGTTTTCGGAGTATAAGCAACAGCCGTGCCAGCGAGAATATCGCGGTTTTACTGCCGATTTCGACACCAATCTTGTTGCGAACCCGACAATTGGACCGGCTCAATGGCGTAAGCCCGACACTCCGGCCTTCGCTTACGAGAATCGAGCGGCCGAATTAATCCGACCCAAGCGATGATTGCTCTCCATTCGGGCGAGCGCGTCGGAGCCAATAAACGGAGCGCCTTTCGAAAAGGTGTAACACCGCGCTTGCAACGCGGTCAGCGTATCCGGCCGATAATGCCTTCAAGCTCTTCCAGACTGGCGTAATTGATCACCAGCTTGCCCTTGCCATTGCTTTGGTGGTTGATCTCGACCTTGGCTCCGGTGCGTTCGGACAACTCGCGTTGCAACCGTAATGTGTCGGGGTCCGTTTTTCGGGCAGGCTGCGCCGGTTTTTCCTCATGCAGCTCCCTGACCAATTTCTCGACGGCGCGCACGGTTAGATGTTGTTTGATGGCCTTATTGGCGATGTCCACTTGCTTGGCTTCATCCAAGCCCAACAAGGCCCGGGCGTGCCCCATCTCCAACTGGCCGCGCGCCAGCATGGTTTTGACCTCGCCGGCCAGATCGAGAAGGCGCAGCAAATTCGTCACCGTTGTCCGGGACTTGCCGACCGATTCGGCGATCTGCTGATGCGTCAATTCGAATTCGTCGAGCAAGCGATGCAAGGCCTCGGCTTCCTCCAGCGCATTCAGATCCTCGCGTTGAATGTTCTCGATCAAGGCCACCGCCATCACCGAGCGGTCGTCGATGTCCTTGACGATCACCGGCACCTCGGCCAATTCCGCCAATTGCGCGGCGCGCCAGCGGCGTTCGCCGGCGATGATCTCGTATTTTTCACCATCGGTTTTGCGCACGACGATCGGCTGAATAATGCCTTGGGCCGCAATCGAATCCGACAACTCCTTCAATTTTTCCGGGTCCATATCCCGGCGCGGCTGGTATTTCCCACGCTGCAGGAACTCAATAGGCAGCTTTTGCACATCCTGCGGCTTTTCGGCATGCGCCGGCGGCGACACCACGTCGCCCAGCAGCTCGCTCAATCCCCGCCCTAACCCGCGTTTTTTTTGCATCATGATTTGGCAGCCTTGTGTTTTCGTATCAGTTCGCCGGCCAGCGCGATATAGGCCACCGCGCCGCGCGAAGCCTTATCGTAGGTCAGTACCGGCACGCCGTGGCTCGGTGCTTCGGCCAGCCTAATATTCCGGGGTATCGTGGTCCTGAACACCTTGTCGCCGAAATACTCGATCAACTGGTCGGAAACGTCCTTGCCCAGCCGGCTGCGATTGTCGACCATGGTGCGCAAAATGCCTTCCAGATGCAGGCCGGGATTGACACTGTCGCGGATATTGCGCAACGTGGACATCAGCGACGACAAGCCTTCCAGCGAATAATACTCGCACTGCATCGGAATCAACACGCTGTGGGCGGCCACCATGGCGTTCAGCGTCAACATGTTCAAGGACGGCGGGCAGTCGATCAGAATGTAATCGTACTGGTCCTTGACCGGCAACAAGGCATCGGCCAGCCGCCGCTCGCGGTGCTGAGCACCCATCAATTTGACTTCGGCGGCGGTCAAGTCGGCGTTGCCGGGAATCAGGTCGAAACCCAGTTGTTTGTTTTTCAGAATAATGCCGGAGACCGGCACCTCTTCCAGCAGCAATTCGCAACTGGAATATTCCAGCTCGTCCTTATTCACGCCGCAGCCCATCGCCGCGTTGCCTTGCGGGTCGAGGTCGATCAACAACACTTTGCGCTTGGTAGCAGCCAAGGCCGCCGCCAGATTGACGCTGGTCGTGGTCTTGCCGACCCCGCCTTTTTGATTGGTGATCGCGATAATCTTAGCCATGCTTGAGTCCTTGTATCCGAATCAGACAGCGCTCGGCGGCTATGCCGGGCACCGTCAGCGGCATCAGTTGAAAGTCGGCGTCGATTCCCGCCAGTTCGTCGAGCGGATCTTGGCCCTTCATCGCCAACAGAATGCCGTCCTCGGCCAGCAAATGGCCGGTCAGGGCGACAATGTCGGGCAGCGAAGCGAAGGCGCGGGTCAACACCGCATCGAATCCGGTATCCGGCGCCCATTGCTCGACCCGCGCATGCACGACCTCGACATTGTCCAGCTTCAGCTCCAACGCGGCCTGCCGGACGAAACGGGTTTTCTTGGAATTGGCATCGACTAGCGTAAACCGACAATCCGGCCGGCAAATCGCCAGTGGAATCCCCGGCAAGCCGGCGCCGGTGCCGATGTCGGCGATTCGGGTCGGTTTTAAATGCGGCAAAATCGCCAAGCTGTCGAGTAGATGCAGGTTGACCATCTCCAACGGATCGCGCACGGCGGTCAGATTATAAGCCTTGTTCCATTTTTCAATGAGCCTAATGAAGGCAAGCAGGCTGGCGATTTGCAACTCGGAAAGGGTTAGCGAGAGATCTGCAAGGCCGGCGGTTAAACGAGCGATCAGTGTATCCATGTCTAAATATTAAGGTAGGATGGGCAGGCAGAACAAAGCCCATCGGCAAGGGGGTTGATAGGCCTCGTTACTTTCAGTCCATCCTAAGAACTGACAGTTGCCTTGCTATGTGCTCACAGACTATTCGATCCTTTAACATAAAATTATGGAGTAACGCATTTGTTTTTATGTTCTCAGCAATCGACCAATCAGAACTGTTGGACGGCACAATCATCGCATCAAATGGTGTCCGATAAGAATACAAGGTAATGTGCGAAAGCTTGTTTTCAGACTTAGTCAAGTCGTTTAGCAAACGGCTATTTGGCCTCAAA
>NZ_JBYMAP010000118.1:0-13407 GCF_057766305.1 Methylomonas sp. BG-2
CTGCATAGCAACCACAGCATTTCCTAAGCGACTCTTAATCTGGGCCAGCACCCGATAGAAGTCAGCCCCGGTGCGGTCCATCTTGTTGACGAACACCAAACGGGGAACATGGTATTTATTAGCTTGTCGCCAGACCGTCTCGGACTGAGGCTCCACACCACCCACCGCACAAAACACAGCACAAGCCCCGTCCAGAACCCTGAGAGATCGCTCGACTTCAATCGTAAAGTCGACGTGACCAGGCGTGTCGATAATATTTATCCTGTGCTCTGCGTGCTGCTTCCACATGCCAGACCAAAAGCATGTTGTCGCTGCAGACGTAATAGTGATGCCTCGCTCCTGCTCTTGAGCCATCCAATCCATGGTAGCAGCGCCATCATGCACTTCGCCAATCTTGTGCGAAACCCCCGTGTAAAACAGAACTCGTTCAGTAGTGGTGGTTTTGCCCGCATCGATGTGGGCCATTATGCCTATGTTCCGATAGCGCTCTATCGGCGTTTTGCGAGCCACTCTAATACCCCGAAGGCATCAACCCCTACCAGCGATAGTGAGCAAAAGCCTTGTTCGCTTCAGCCATTCTATGAGTGTCTTCCCGCTTCTTAGCAGCCGCGCCACGACCTTCGGACGCATCCAACAACTCGCCAGCCAGTTTCGCGGCCATAGTCCGCTCATTACGCTTCCGAGCCGCGTCGATCAGCCAACGCATTGACAACGCCAATCTGCGCGCCGGACGCACCTCCACCGGCACCTGATAGGTTGCCCCCCCTACACGCCGGGACTTCACTTCAACTCTAGGCTGAACATTTTCAAGCGCCTTTGCAACGAGCTCCAGCGACTCTTTGTGCCCTTTAAGCTCAATTACATCCAATGCGCCATATACGATTTTCTCAGCAACAGATTTTTTACCGTCCACCATGATCATATTCATGAATTTGGACAGCATATCGCTACCAAACCGCGGATCGGGATTTACCGGTCTTTTTGCCGCAACTCTTCTTCTAGACATTGTTTATCAACCTTTATTTCTTAGGCCGCTTGGCGCCATACTTTGAACGCCCGCACTTTCTATCCTTTACGCCTGAAGTATCCAAGCTTCCCCGCACAACGTGATACCGGACGCCAGGCAAATCCTTGACCCTGCCACCACGAATCAGAACCACCGAGTGCTCCTGCAAATTATGCCCCTCGCCGCCAATGTAACTACTTACCTCGGCTCCGTTGGTTAACCGCACCCTAGCAACCTTCCGCAACGCTGAGTTAGGCTTCTTAGGTGTTGTCGTGTAAACACGAGTACAAACGCCGCGTCTTTGCGGGCAAGCTTCCAACGCAGGCACATTGGTTTTTTCAATTTTTTTAGCACGAGGCTTACGGACCAACTGATTGATCGTGGCCATTCTTAACTACTCCAAATATGCAATGTTAATAAGCAATACAATTAGTCGCCTAACTGGATAGCATTGCCCCACCCAAATCGCTTGGCTGATGTGAGCAGAGCATAATACCCGCAGATCATTGTAAGGTCAAGCTTTTTTACTAGAGTTATTCTACATTCAAGGCCTGCTTCAGTGCTTCCTCAACATCTACAACTTCGACTGAAGACATGCCGGATTCCAACCCGTTCGCCAAATCGGCATGTCGCTTTTTGCGCCTTTGCTCGTGATAGGCCAACCCTGTACCCGCTGGAATTAAACGACCAACGATCACATTCTCCTTCAGTCCATTCAGGCTATCGCTGATACCTCGTACTGCGGCATCGGTCAACACTCTAGTGGTTTCTTGGAAAGATGCGGCGGATATAAATGACTCAGTCGCCAATGATGCCTTGGTAATCCCCAGCAGCAAGGAGTCATAGCTCGCGGGAATCTTTCCTTCTTTTTCCGCTTGTTCGTTAACAATATTGACCAATACTCGCTCCACCTGCTCACCTTTAACAAAATCGGTGTCGCCGGAAGCGGTAATTTCGACCTTCCTAAGCATTTGCCGAATAATAGCCTCAATATGTTTATCGTTGATTTTTACGCCTTGCAGACGATAAACATCCTGAATTTCCTTAACGAGATAGTCGGACAACTCCTCGATACCTCGCAAACGCAGAATATCATGCGGAGTCAATTCACCTTCGGCAATAGTTTCGCCCTTTTCAACAAACTCGCCCTCGAATACCGTGATATGGCGCCACTTAGGAATTAGTGTTTCGTACTGCTCGCCCTCGGCATCGGTAATAATGACCCTTTGCTTGCCCTTAGTCTCTTTCCCAAACGAAACCATACCGGTGGCTTCCGCCAAAATAGCCGGATCCTTGGTTTTCCTGGCTTCGAACAAGTCGGCAACGCGCGGCAAGCCGCCCGTGATATCTCGAGTCTTACTTGACTCCTGGGGTATACGAGCCAATACGTCACCAACTTTCACTTCGCCGCCATCCTTAACCCCCACAATTGCGCCAGCGGGCAAGAAGTATTGAGCTGGAATATCTGTTCCAGGCAAGTTAATTTGCCCGCCTTGGTCGTCTATCAACCGAACCATAGGCCGCAATTCCTTACCAGCAGTACTTCGTTGCTTAGGATCTGTAACCACGCGCGACGTCAAACCGGTAACTTCGTCCGATTGCTCCTGAACCGTGATACCGTCGATGAAATCAATAAGCTGAATAAAGCCATCCACTTCGGTTATAACCGGATGAGTGTGTGGATCCCAGTTAACGATAATATCCCCGGCGCTGACGCGCCCGCCGTCATCAACAGAAAGAACCGCGCCGTAAGGAATTTTATAGCGCTCTCTTTCGCGGCCGTAATCGTCCATCACGCCAACCTCACCGGAACGGGATACCGCCACCAGGTTGTTTTCGCGGTTTCTAACAGTCTTAAGATTATTCAGTTTTGCGGTACCGCTGGATTTAACCTGCACATTGCTAACAGCCGCGGACCTAGAGGCTGCGCCACCGATGTGGAAGGTCCGCATCGTCAATTGAGTACCCGGCTCGCCGATCGATTGCGCGGCGACGACGCCTATTGCCTCGCCACTGTTGACCAGATGCCCACGCCCCAAATCACGACCGTAACACTTGGCACAAACACCAACCCGAGATTCGCAGGTAATGACCGAACGAACCAGCATTTTATCGACGCCGTTTTCTTCCAAGACCGTGACCAGATTTTCGTCGATCATCGTCCCGGCCGGAATCAGCACTTTCGAACCGGAAGCGTCGGTGACATCAACTGCCGCCACGCGGCCCAGCACCCGGTCAACCAATGGCTCGACTACATCGCCACCTTCAATGATTGGCGTCATGGTCAATCCATTTTGGGTGCCGCAATCCAGTTCAGCGATCACTAAATCCTGCGCAACATCTACCAGACGCCGGGTCAAATACCCGGAATTCGCGGTTTTCAACGCGGTATCCGCTAACCCTTTACGAGCGCCGTGCGTCGAGATGAAGTACTGCAGTACGTCCAGACCTTCGCGGAAGTTCGCGGTAATCGGCGTTTCGATAATCGAGCCATCAGGCTTCGCCATCAAACCGCGCATCCCCGCCAATTGTCGAATCTGGGCGGCGGAACCCCGCGCGCCGGATTCGGCCATCATGAAAATCGAGTTGAACGATTTTTGCTTGACGTTATTCCCTTGCGCGTCGACCACCTCATCTTCGCCCAAGCCTTCCATCATCACTTTCGCGACTTGATCGTTAGCCCGTGACCAAATGTCGACGACCTTGTTGTAGCGTTCGCCGTCGGTCACCAAACCTGACGCGTATTGATTTTGAATTTCGTTAACTTCCGCTTCGGCGGACCGAATGATATCGGCCTTCTTGGCCGGAATTTCCATATCCTCGATACCAAACGAAACGCCCGCTCTGGTCGCGTATTTGAAACCCAAGTACATGATTTGGTCGGCGAGAATGACGGTTTCTTTTATCCCTAAATAACGGTAGCTATAGTTAATTAACCGCGAAATGTTTTTCTTGGTCATATCGACGTTAATCAGCTCGTACGGCATGCCATCGGGCGCGATTTCCCAAATCAGCGCGCGACCGACCGTCGTTTGTTTACGGCTGGTGATGCTTTCCCATTCGCCGTCGGCATTCTTCAATTTTTCGGTAATTCTGACCTGGATTTTGGTTTGCAATTCGACCGTTTTGGCGTCCAACGCTTTCATCACTTCAGCCAAATCGGTAAATACGCTACCCTCGCCGACGGCGTTAATTTTTTCGCGGCTAATGTAATACAGTCCCAAAACAACGTCTTGCGACGGATTGATCACCGGCTCGCCGTTAGCCGGCGACAAAATGTTGTTAGTTGCCATCATCAGAGTCCGCGCTTCCAACTGCGCTTCAATGGACAACGGAATATGCACGGCCATTTGGTCGCCGTCGAAGTCGGCGTTGAACGCGCTACAGACCAAGGGGTGCAATTGGATTGCCTTGCCTTCGATCAGCGTCGGTTCGAACGCTTGAATGCCCAAACGGTGGAGAGTCGGAGCCCGGTTTAACAACACCGGATGTTCGCGAATCACCTCTTCGAGAATATCCCATACCTCGGCGCCTTCGCGCTCGACCATTTTTTTGGCGGCCTTAATCGTGGTTGCCAAACCGCGCAGCTGCAGTTTGCTGAATATGAAAGGCTTGAACAGTTCCAACGCCATTTTCTTCGGCAAACCGCACTGGTGTAATCTTAGCGTCGGCCCCACCACGATCACCGACCGGCCCGAATAGTCGACCCGTTTGCCCAACAAATTTTGGCGGAAGCGACCTTGCTTGCCCTTGATCATATCGGCCAGCGATTTCAGCGGGCGCCGGTTGCTACCGGTAATGGCCCGACCCCGGCGGCCGTTATCCAGCAAGGCATCAACGGCTTCTTGCAGCATTCGCTTTTCGTTGCGAACAATGATGTCCGGCGCATTCAGGTCCAGCAAGCGGGTCAAGCGGTTATTCCGGTTGATGACGCGGCGGTACAGATCATTCAAGTCGGAAGTCGCGAAACGACCGCCGTCCAACGGCACCAGCGGACGCAACTCGGGCGGCAGCACCGGCAACACGGTCATGATCATCCATTCCGGGCGATTATTGGACGCCAACAGAGAATCGATGACCTTCAGCCGCTTAGAATACTTTTTAATCTTGGTGTCGGAATTGGTCGAATTGATCTCTTCCTTCAACTTGTTGATTTCGTCTTTCAAGTCGATGGATTTCAACAGGTCATAGATCGCTTCGGCACCCATTTTGGCGACAAAATCATCACCATGCTCTTCCATCGCATTCAGATACTCTTCGTCGGTCAGTAACTGACCTTTCTCCAGCGGCGACATGCCGGGATCGGTGACGACGAATGTCTCGAAATACAGCACGCGCTCTATCGAACGCAGAGTCATATCCAGCAACAACGCAATACGCGACGGCAGGGACTTCAGGAACCAAATGTGCGCAACGGGGCTCGCCAGATCGATATGACCCATCCGTTCGCGGCGAACCTTGGACAGCGTCACTTCAACGCCGCACTTTTCGCAAATGACGCCACGGTGCTTCAAGCGCTTGTATTTACCGCATAAGCATTCGTAATCGCTGATTGGACCGAAAATTTTGGCGCAAAACAAGCCGTCACGCTCTGGCTTAAACGTACGGTAATTGATTGTTTCGGGCTTTTTAACTTCTCCGTACGACCATGAACGGATCATGTCGGGAGAAGCCAAACCAATGCGGATAGCGTCGAAGTCTTCGGTACGACCTTGACGTTTTAAAAAATTCATTAAATCTTTCAAGAGCTTATCCTCTTTAATTGTTATCCGATGTTGTCCAGAACCAAATCCAGAGCCCGATTACTCTTGTTCCATTTCAATGTTAACGCCGAGCGAACGTATTTCCTTGACCAAAACGTTGAACGATTCCGGCATTCCTGCCTCCATCGAATGGTTTCCGTCAACGATATTTTTATACATACGGGTACGACCGGTAACATCGTCGGATTTCACGGTCAACATTTCCTGGAGGGTATAAGCGGCGCCATATGCTTCCAGAGCCCATACCTCCATTTCTCCAAAACGTTGACCGCCGAATTGCGCCTTGCCCCCCAGCGGCTGCTGCGTGACCAAACTGTAAGGACCGGTCGAACGCGCGTGCATTTTGTCGTCAACCAAGTGGTTCAGTTTAAGCATGTACATGTAACCGACAGTCACTTCGCGTTCGAACGGTTCGCCAGTCAATCCGTCGTATAACCGAGTTTGCCCGTGTTCGGGCAGATCGGCTAGGCGCAACATTTCACGGATATCCTCTTCGGAAGCGCCATCGAATACCGGCGTTGCCATTGGCACGCCCCCCACCAAATTGGCCGCCAACTCCAAAACTTCTTTATCGGAGAACGAATCCAGATCTTCCTTCCGTCCGCTACAGTTATAGATTTTTTCGAGATAACCCCGAATTTCAACGACTTTGGCCTGGGCTTCCAGCATTTTGCCGATCTTGATGCCCAACCCCTTGGACGCCCAGCCCAAATGGGTTTCCAATACCTGTCCGACGTTCATCCGCGAAGGTACGCCCAACGGGTTTAACAAGATGTCGATAGGATTGCCATCCGCGGTATAAGGCATGTCTTCGATCGGTACGATTTGGGAGATAACCCCTTTGTTACCGTGGCGGCCCGCCATCTTGTCGCCGGGCTGAATACGCTTTTTGACAGCCAAATAGACTTTGACCATTTTCAGCACGCCTGGCGCCAAGTCGTCACCCATCGTGATTTTTTTCTTTTTCTGTTCGAAACGTTCGTCGAATTCCTTGCGTTGCTGTTCGATATGCTCGGCTATCGTTTCCAACTGAACATTGATATCCTCGTCCTGAGTCTTGATTTTCATCAACTCCGAAGGGACCAGACCATCCAGATAATCGCGGACGATTTCCTCGCCTTTTTTCAGACCGTTCGGCCCTTTTTCAGCCTTCTTGCCAACCAGCATGGCTTTGACCCGGGCGAAAATATCGTGCTCAACGATTTTCAATTGGTCGTCCAAGTCTTTACGGTAGCGCTTGATTTCGGCTTCTTCGATTTCCAGAGCCCGCTTGTCCTTCTTAACCCCGTCGCGAGTAAACACTTGCACGTCGATGACGGTTCCCCGAACGTTACCCGGCACTCTCAACGAGGTATCTTTCACGTCGGCCGCCTTTTCGCCGAAAATGGCTCGCAATAGCTTTTCTTCCGGCGTCAATTGAGTTTCGCCCTTGGGAGTCACTTTACCAACCAGAATGTCGCCGCCTTTAACTTCGGCCCCGACATACACGATGCCGGACTCATCCAGTTTGGATAGCGCCTCTTCGCTGACATTCGGAATATCGGCGGTGATTTCTTCGGGCGCGTGCTTGGTTTCCCGGGCAACGCAAGTTTTCTCTTCGATATGGATCGTTGTAAACCGGTCTTCCTTGACCACGCGCTCGGAGACCAGGATCGAATCTTCGAAGTTGTAGCCATTCCAAGGCATGAAAGCTATCAGCATGTTCTGCCCTAAAGCCAACTCACCCAAGTCGGTCGAAGGACCGTCGGCGAGGATGTCACCCTTATTCACAATATCGCCGAGCTTGACCAGAGGCTTCTGGTTTATGCAGGTGTTTTGGTTAGAGCGGGTGTATTTAATTAAATTGTAAATATCGACACCCGGTACGCCGGCGACGGTTTCGTCATCATTGGCTCTCACCACAATCCGGGCCGCGTCAACCGCTTCGATACGACCGCCACGAGTCGCTACAACGGTTACCCCGGAATCCTTCGCGACGACACGCTCCATTCCGGTACCGACTAACGGCTTCTCCGCTCGCAAGGTCGGAACCGCTTGTCGCTGCATGTTGGAACCCATCAGCGCCCGGTTAGCGTCGTCATGTTCCAAGAACGGAATAATCGATGCCGCCACCGAAACGATCTGTTTGGACGACACGTCCATGTATTGCACCGTGTCGGATGAGGCCAGCGTAAATTCGTCTTTATAGCGGCAAGATACCAAGCCCTCGACCAGCTTGCCGTGTTCGTCAACCGCGACACTGGATTGGGCAATCACATACTCGCCTTCCTCGATAGCCGAAATATAATCGACTTGATCGGTCACCATGCCGTTGACCACTTTACGGTATGGCGTCTCAAGAAAACCGTATTCGTTGGTTCTGGCATAGACCGACAGCGAATTGATCAAACCGATATTCGGTCCTTCAGGTGTTTCAATCGGGCAAACCCGACCATAGTGTGTGGTATGAACGTCGCGGACCTCAAAACCGGCGCGCTCCCTGGCCAAACCACCCGGACCCAATGCCGACACCCTGCGCTTATGGGTGACTTGGGACAGCGGGTTGTTTTGATCCATAAACTGGGACAATTGGCTTGAGCCAAAAAACTCTTTTACCGCGGCGGAGACGGGTTTGGCATTGATGATTTCCTGAGGCATCAGCCCTTCGGAGTCAGCCAATGTCAAGCGCTCTCGAACCGCCCGCTCGACTCGGACCAAGCCAATCCGAAATTGATTTTCAATCATTTCGCCCACCGAGCGTACCCGCCGATTGCCTAAGTGATCGATATCATCGACGATACCGTTACCGTTGCGGATTTTGATCAGCTCCTTTAATACGTCAATAATATCTTCCTTGCTCAACGTACCTGTACCGATGATTTCTTCTCGCCCCAAGCGCCGATTAAATTTCATCCGGCCGACTGCCGACAAATCGTAACGCTCATCGGTGAAAAACAGGTTTTCGAACAGGTTCTCGGCGGATTCAACCGTGGGTGGTTCACCCGGGCGCATCATCCGATAAATTTCCACCAAAGCCTCCAAGCGATTGGTGGTCGTATCCAGACGCATCGAGTTGGAAATATAAGGGCCCCTGTCCAAATCATTCACGTACAAGGTGTTGATCTGGCTGACACCGGCATCTATCAATTTTTGCAACAAGTTCTCAGTCAATTCGTCGTTAACGCTTGCTAACAATTCACCTGAGGATGTGTCTACCACGTTGTGGCCAAGGATCTTCCCGAACAAATAGTCGCGCGGCACCTCAATCTCGGTAACGCCGGATTTCTCTAGTTGTCGAACGTGTTTCGCGGTAATGCGCCGACCTTCCTCAATCAGCACCTTTCCATCATGCTTGATGTCAAACACCGCCATCTCGCCACGCAATCTTTCCGGAATGACGTGGAACATGAATTTATCGGCGCTCAACGAAAATTTATTGGTATCGAAGAAAATTTGAATCATTTCTTCGTTGTCGTAACCCAAGGCACGTAACAAGATCGTTGCAGGAATCTTTCTGCGGCGGTCGATACGCACGTAAACCGCATCCTTGTGGTCGAACTCGAAATCCAACCAAGAGCCGCGATAAGGGATCACCCGCGCGTTAAACAGCAATTTACCGGAAGAATGAGTTTTACCTTTATCGTGGTCGAAAAACACCCCAGGCGAACGATGCAATTGCGACACGATGACGCGCTCGGTCCCATTGATAACAAACGTGCCGTTTTCGGTCATCAATGGCAACTCACCCATGTAGACTTCTTGCTCGCGAATATCTTTCACGACTTTGGTGTTGGCCGGTGCGTCCTTATCGTATATCACCAAGCGAACCATTACTCGCAATGGAGCTGAGAATGTGGCGCCTCGTTGCTGACACTCTCTGACGTCGAACGCCGGCTCACCCAAACGATACTTGACATATTCCAGAACCGCGTATCCTGAGTGGCTAACCACTGGAAATACACTCGAAAATGCAGCATGTAATCCTTGATTGCGTCTTTTTTCGGGGTCCGCACCCAACTGCAAAAAATTTGCGTAAGAATCAATCTGTGTTGCTAAAAGATAGGGAACTTCGAGTACTTCCGAACCTTTCCCAAAGTTATTACGGATGCGCTTTTTTTCGGTAAAAGAATAGGCCATATTGCTTCTATACCTTCGTCGTCAGGGATGATTTACTACCGTTTGTTTTACAAACAGTAAAAGGCCGGCGGTAAAATACCGCCAGCCCGGTTTGCTGGGCATTCGCTGCCCAAGGTGCTGTCGAAATAATTATTTGATTTCGACAGTTGCGCCGGCGTCTTCCAGTTCTTTCTTGGCGGCTTCCGCTTCTGCTTTGTTGACAGCTTCCTTGAGAGTCGTAGGGGCGCCTTCGACAGCGTCTTTTGCTTCTTTCAAGCCCAAACCTGTCAATCCGCGCACCGCTTTAATGACCGCGACTTTGTTTTCGCCGAAGCCGGTCAAAATTACGTCGAACTCAGTTTGTTCTTCAACAACAGCCGCCGCCGCAGCAGGAGCAGCTATCGCCACAGCCGCAGCCGCGGATACACCGAATTTTTCTTCCATTGCAGAAATCAAATCAACGATTTCCATGACAGTCATATTCGCGACTGCTTCCAAAATATCTTCTTTTGAGATTGCCATTCTTAATTCCTCTAAATTTAATACTAATTAACTGGTTAAGGCGATAGTTATGCAGCTTCTCTCTCGTCTCTGATAGCCGCCAGGGTTCTGGCGAGTTTTTCAACGGGCGCTTTCATAACCGACATCAGCATACTGATGCCCTGATCGCGAGTCGGCAGTCTGGCCAAACGTTCCAGCTCGGAACCATCAAACGCTTGACCACCGATCGCAACAACCTTCGCAACCAGCTTATTGTTTTCTTTCGCGAATTCGCTCACCAACCGCGCGGCGGCACCTGGATCTTCCATTGAAAATGCCAGGATCAGCGGCCCGACTAAACCATCCTGCATACATTCAAATTCAGTCCCAGAAACGGCGCGTTTAGCTAATGTGTTTTTGACGACCCGCAGATAAACGCCGGTTTCTCGCGCGGTTTTACGCAACTTGGTCAACTGGGTAACTGTCAGTCCACGATATTCCGCGGCAACGGCGGAGTGAGCTTTGGCGGCGAATTCAGCAACTTCCTCTACGACAACTTTTTTGCCATCTAAATTGAGTGCCACATATTTCTCCAAGTATTTTCCGATGTCATATCAGAAACTATAAAACGCATCTTTACGATGCTCCTTACGGTCCCTTTCACCATCGATGGTTCCAGCTTCCGTCTGCGTAGGATGATTAAGCTTACGCCCCTACGGTCTTTGACGGTTGCCGTTAACCGGCAACCCAAAGTCGTGAATTTGTTTAGATATCGACGCTACTCTGGTCGATAGACAGGCCTGGGCCCATTGTCGAAGACAAGGAAATCTTTTTCAGATAAACGCCCTTCGCGGCAGTCGGCTTAGCTTTTTTAAGGTCGGCAATCAAAAATTCCAGATTTTGTTTAATTGCCAGTTCGTCGAATGAAACCTTACCAATCGAGCAATGAATAATGCCAGCCTTATCGGTGCGGTATCTAACTTGACCGGATTTTGCGTTTTTCACGGCAGTAACAACATCCGGCGTCACGGTGCCAACCTTCGGGTTTGGCATTAAGCCTCTTGGACCCAGAATTTGACCCAGCTGTCCAACGACCCTCATCGCGTCAGGCGATGCAATGACTACATCGAAATTCATTTCGCCGCGTTTAACTTGTTCCGCCAAATCATCCATACCTACAATATCCGCGCCGGCTTCTTTTGCAGCGTCGGCATTTGGGCCTTGCGTAAAAACCGCTACTCTTACGGTTTTGCCAGTCCCATTCGGCAACACGGAAGCGCCACGAACATTTTGATCGGATTTTCTGGGATCGACGCCGAGATTAACACTAATATCGACTGATTCGTCGAACTTGCTATTGGCGAATTCTTTTAGCAAACTGATAGCTTCTGAAATACTGTACTGTTTATTTCTCGAAACTTTTTCTTTAATTGCTTTTGCACGTTTTGTGATTTTAGCCATTACACGCCCTCCACGTTCAAACCCATGCTACGAGCGCTACCTGCGATTGTTTTAATAGCCCCTTCCATATCGGCCGCATTCAAATCTTCCATTTTAGTTTTGGCAATTTCTTCGAGTTGTTCGCGCGTGACGGTGCCGACTTTATTGGAATTCGGCTTACTGCTACCGCTTTTGATTCCAACCGCTTTTTTTAGCAAAATCGAAGCTGGTGGTGTTTTAGTAATAAATGTGAAGCTCTTATCGCTATAAACTGTTATTACAACAGGAAGCGGCAAACCTTTTTCAACCTCTTGCGTGCGGGCATTAAACGCCTTGCAAAACTCCATGATGTTAACACCGCGCTGACCAAGCGCAGGCCCTACCGGTGGACTTGGATTTGCCTCGCCCGCTTTTACCTGTAACTTGATGTACGAATCAATTTTTTTTGCCATTTTTTACTCCTAAACGGGTATTAGCGCTTTCCAGCTCCCCAACAAACAAAAATCCCTGTCACCTCGGCGACAGGGATTTGCATAAACTCTCAATGCAAAAATTAGACTTTTTCAACCTGTCCGAACTCTAATTCAACAGGAGTAGACCTTCCGAAAATCAAGACCGATACCCGCAACCGGCTCTTCTCGTAATTGACTTCTTCGATGCTTCCATTGAAATCCTTGAACGGTCCATCAACGATTCGCACCACTTCGCCAACTTCAAATAAAACTTTCGGCCGAGGCTTGTTTACGCCTTCTTCAACTCTACTGAGTATTGCCATCGCTTCCTTGTCTGAAATAGGTGAGGGCTTATCCGAGGCGCCACCGATAAAACCCAAGACACGAGGCACATTTCTAACGAGATGCCATGTCTCGTCGTTCAATTCCATCTGCACCAAAACGTAACCTGGAAAAAATTTGCGCTCGCTTTTACGCTGCTGGCCCATCCGCATTTCGACGACCTCTTCGGTCGGAACCAAAATCTTTCCGAAATACTCGCTCAACCCTTCGCGCTTGATTCTCTCTTCCAGGGCTTGCTTGACTTTGTTTTCAAAGTTTGAATAGGCGTGAACCACATACCAACGTAGCGCCATTTACTTAATCCCCAGATTCATCAAAAGCTGAACACCCCAAAACAGGAACATATCAAGCAACCACAGTATCAAACCGACAATGAACACCATCAGGAACACCATCAACGTGGTCCTGACTGCTTCGTCGCGAGTTGGCCATACAATGCGCTTAAATTCCTGCTTCGCCTCAAGCATAAACGCCCAAAACTCCCTACCCTTCGCGGTGGTAAACGAAATTGCAACCGATCCTGCAATTAGCGCAACCAACCCGAGAACCCGATACAGCAGCTGAAAATCCGAAAAATAATAAAACGCAACGATGCCAACCAGCACTACAGCTAGTGATAAAGCCAGCTTTACTATATCGCCTACCGAAGTAGCCTCTTCTGCTTGTGCGTTCATTGGTCGACTAAAGATAAATTAAGAAGGGGACTCTGGGTGGCAGGCCAGGAGGGACTCGAACCCCCAACTTGCGGTTTTGGAGACCGCTGCTCTACCAATTGAACTACTGACCTATTCCAGAGAACTCATTGTGCAGCCACCTAACGGCGACTTAT
>NZ_JBYMAP010000119.1:0-13339 GCF_057766305.1 Methylomonas sp. BG-2
CTTTAACCCAATGAATTTATTGGTTAATTGGCTTAAGTTGAGAGGATTGACATTAATCTAGCCTTAAGCGAAAATATAGGTGGCGCTCAGGGCAAACTGCTCTCGGGGTCGGCCTAGAGTCTGATTCCGCACATCTCCGGGGCTGAAAAACCGGTTCATAGCCGTAATCCTAAACAGTCCAACGCACAGCGCTCGGCGCGACTCGATTAGCTATCCCGGTTGTCCTGACATAATTTGTCTATCCCGGCGCCGTCGCCCAGCGGCCGGCCGAGACTGTTTTGGCAGTTGGCGGACAGCGGCGAGAAACCGCAGCGCAAGTCTTCTCTGACGGCTACGGCGTCACCTTCTCCGGAGTCGATTAGCGCCAGCGGCGCGTAGTGGTGCTCGACGCCAGCCGGCCGCTTGGAGAGCGCAACGCGGTTGCCTTGGCCGTCGTCGCGGTTTGGCCATTCGATGTCGCCGGTCGCGATGCGCGCCGGGATCAGCCAGTAGTCGCCGCCGCGCAAGTCGCCGTTAATTGTAAATTTGACTTCGATGCCGGCTTCCACAGGCTGCCATTCGCCGGGCTTGATTGCCAGACCGTCGGCGTCGCCCTGCTGGTCCCAGCGCCGCAGCAGCGGATGCCGGTCGGCGCGAAACACCAGCGGACTGGTGCCGGCCAAGGTCACGGTCTGGTTGATGCGATCAATGCTCCTCACTTGGCAGAGCGGATTGATCGCGTTCGACAACACACTGTCGTCATCCTGCAATTCCACCCAGTCTTTTTCGGTCAGGGTCAATTTGGCGTCGCGGCCCAAATGTTCCAGCGTTACGGTCAAGATTTCGCTGGCCGCATCGGCAACGACACTGGTCACCGGAAACGCGACCGCGCCGTTTTCCCGCGACCATTTGAAGGTCGCCGGACTCTCGTCGCCGCCGGGATTGTGAATTTCAATCCGGTACAACTGGTTTTCCTGACCGCGATATTGCGCGTCCGGCTGTTGGCAACAGGCGTCGGTCGGCGCATCCGCCGGTTTGACTTGCGCGGCCAAACAGGCTTGGCTAACGATCAATTGGCTGTCCAAGGCCTGCTGCCAATCCAGGCCTTCGGGAAGTTCCAAGGCTTTGACCTGCCACACCAATTGCGAGCGGCTGGCCGTGTCGGCGCCGTTCAGCGCTTTTTCGCGAATGGCATCGTCTTCCTGATAGCTGATATGGCGTTCCCAAACGTCCAGATACACCAGGTAGCGGCCCGACGGCAACGGGCCGGATTTCTCGTCCAAACGGAAATTGGGCTGGCTCAGGTAGGTCAGCCGCGCCGGGTTCTCGCACAACAGGCCATCAACATAATAGCGCCCCGGCCCAATATTGAAATCGCCCGGCTTGGGTTTGGGCTTGGTGAATATCTCGAAGCCGTGCGCCGCTGCCGGTCCACCATAGGGGCCGATCAAATCGGCGGCCAGGGTCTGCAAGTAATGCAGCAGAATCGCATTTTGCTCGTTCCAGTCGGCGTCGAGTTGCACCCGGCCTTGTTGCATCAATACCCGCAGGAACTGCTTATCCGGGGTAAACGTCATTCTCGAAAAATCGCCTTTCATATCGTCATCCTCAATTGTACGGCGGCTTAGCTCGCCAAAATGATGTCGGCATCGGTACCGGCCGGCGTGTATTCCTGCAGTCGCGTCCGCAAGTTAGCCAAGCGTTGCGGTTGGAACAAATCGTGAAACGCACCCATTTCCGCTTCGTCCTCGGCGCCGCGCCAGATTTCCGCCGGACAATCCGCGGCCAATTGCGCATAGGCGGGCGTACCGTAACGGCTGCTCGTGAAACGCGGCGCGACTCTTAATTGTTCGAGCAATTTGGCGTCGCCGCTCAATTCGGCGGTGGCCAGATCCGGTTGACAATGGTAGCGGCGCGGCGTCCGCGAGGTCGGCGGCGCGTAGCAAAACCGCATGCATCCCAATTGTCTCCGGGCCACGCAGACCGCACCCATGAAGAGGCTATCTTCCGCCAAGCTCAACACATGAATATTCACGCAACCGAACACGGTGGTACGAGCGATGGTCACAATGGCGTGAGCAAAGCCCGGCCCCGGCGCGCCGATCGCCTCGCTCTCCGGACCGTCGCCGTCCCAGCCGGTGGCATCGACGATGCTGTCGCTGATATGCAGTTCCAACGGCTCGGCGTTGACTTCGTCGTTGCCGATCTGTATCGACCCGACGATACTGTGCTCTATGCGGATACACACCAAACTGTTCAACACGGTCAGGCTGGGTTCGGCCGGCCGGCAAGGCTCGCAGGCGCAGTCCAGCGACCAGCCCGGCACCAAGGTGCAATGGCGGATCACCAGACTGCCCAGCGGGCCTTCGACCAGCACGCCGCGGCCGGCGATCATCAGACCGTCCAGCACCAGATGGCTATCGGCGCTGCCGCGAATACTGAAGCTGTCGGGCTGGTCGGTCTGCCAATCCAGCAAGCGGATGATGGGCCGAGTGGCGTCGCCGGCGCGAATTTGCAGGACGTGGCCGGGCGCCAGTTCCAGATTGATAGGCAGCACGTAGACGCCGCTATCGGCAATCTCGACCACGGCGCGGGCCGGTTGCTGCGCGGCGGCTTGGCCGGACTGCCAGGGCAGCAGGGCTTTTTGCAACTCGTCCTGCCCGCACACCCGGATCAATTGGCTAGCGTCGGCCTGGCTGAGTTCGCGCGGATATTCGCCGCCGCCCAGCGGTGCGCTGAAACCGTAGTGATACGACACCCAAACTTTCTTCGGTAACTGTTTGCTCGGAAACGCCAGCCGACCGCGTTCGGTATCGATCGCCAATTGGCCCTTGGGCGGCACGAAGCGCCAATCGCTCAGATCGGCGCTAACCAGTAAATCCCTGGGCAAGGGCTGCGGCGTGTCTTTCTTCGGCCAGCCCGGCGCCCAAATCGCAAAGCTGCGGCCTTCGCCGTAGTCGACAGGCGCGGCGGCGGTTTCGGCGTGAAACAAGCGACAGCGGATAGGCACCGGCAACCCGGTTTCCTCGGCAATCGTTTCGGCGACATCTGCTTGGGGCCGATGATAGAGCGGACTGTCGTTGCCCAGCGCGCTGAAGGTAAAACAATGCGGCGCCACTTCCTCCACGCAACAGGCCGAGGTTTTGCTGACCGAGTAGGCCTGAATTCGCCAGACGAACAAAGCCACCGCCGCCGGATGGTAACGGCCCGGCGAATGGCTTGAATGGATACGCCGCACGTCCACGCCATGGGCAATGGCGTCGAACGGACCACCCAGCAAAGCTAGGGCCGCGCCTTGGCGGACATCGACGCTGCGGCCCTGCGCTAGCCGCTGGTAATTCAGATGCTGAGTGCGGCTCAGCAGCGGTAAAAACTCCTCCGCCCGCGCCGGCCAGCCGGCCACGTCGGCGGCCAGGCTTTCCAGCAAGGCCAAGCTGCCCTTGCGCCGCCGATAGCGCAGGGTGTTGGCGATTTCCCGGCGCGGCGTCAAGGCCCGGTTCAGCAATCGGCCTTGCGGCGTCGCGTTGCCCGGCCGGCCGGCCGCCGCGACCGGTTGATAGCCGATCAAGTCGCCCAAATACGGCACCACCCAGTCGTCGCAGGTTTCGATGAACCAGTTTTCATAGAGTTGGGCAATGTCGGCCTCGAGCAGATCGGCCTGTTCGGCGATTACGCGCAACAATGCCCGTAACGGCTCGCCCTGTTCGGCGTCGCGAATCCGGTGGATCGCCGGCAGCAATTCGTAAAGTTTATCGAGTGTCGCGTTCATGCCAGCCTCACAGTATCGGATTCAAACTCAGCGTTTCCGGAATCTCGGCCGCCAACACCGCGATTTGCGCGGGCCTTATCGCGCCGTTTTCGTATTTGGCCAAATTCACGGCCAACTGTTGGGCCGGTTGCTTTTGCCCGGCGATCGCTTTGACAGCCTTGGCAATTTCGGCGGGTGTTAGCAAACGCCGCCCTGTCGCGTCGGGGATTTTTTCCGGCACGCCGCCAAAGGCATCGACATCGACATAAACCACCCCGGCCACGCCTTGCAGAGCGCTGATGATTTCCGACAAACAAATGCCCTGCCCCAACTCGCGGCGCTCGAAACCAAAGGCATCCAGCAATACCGCACGCAGGGCCGGCTCGACATTTTCCCAGCGATAATCGGCAGCGATGCGAACCTTGGCGCTGACGACGATCAACAACAATTCCCGCACCGCCAATTGCACGGGCTGAAACGGGTCGCCACAGTCGCGCAAGGCTTGGCGCAAGTTCAAAAACAAGTCGGAAGTCTCGTCGATCGGAATGTCTTCGGCGCCGGCCACCGTGACGTGAACGATCTGGCGACGGCCGTCGGACAATTCCAGCGCATGAGCCTTACCGATGCCGGCGTAGGTCCGGGAAAAATCCTGGTAATCGCGCACCGATACCAGCCGGTCCAGTGCCGCCAGGGTCAGCGGCGCGTTGGTCTTCGCCTGGTCGCGGCCTTCCGGATCGGCGCCGCCCGCAGCCCGCAATGGATTGACCACATCCCTGACGCCCAACGGGCGGCTCAACAGCAGGTTGATTTGCTCGGCCTTGACATTGCCGCCCTTGCCGATGCCGCTGCGATAAACCGCTTGAATATTTTCAACGCCGCTCGGCAAGCGCGCGCCGTGTACGCCGTCGCCGAAAATCACCGAAGTCTTACCCTCGTCGTCGGTTTGGGTCACGAAACCGCGGCCGGTTGAATTCAAATCGTTTAAAGCCGCCGCTTCCCGCCATTGCACGCCGTTGACCGACACCGCCAGCGTGCTATCGATGCCGGCCGGATTATTGGCAGCGACGAAAGTCAACGGCGCTTGCTTTAATGTAAACCGTTGCAAGACTTTGCCGCCGTTGCCGCTGCCCAGCACTTCCTTGCGGGTTTCGCCGTGGCTGGCCTTGACCACGTTGGCGTGGATCTTGACGGTATCGCGCTTAAAGCAATAGGCCAGCGGCTTGGCCAGCTTGACGAAGCTGTGAATGCGGTCGCCGGGCAAGCTGAACTCCAGTTTATCGACACCGCCGTTTCGGCCGGTCAAGCTGTAATAGGTCTGCCGATACAAATCCTGGCGCACCGAGGACAGCATCGCCAACTCGCTGAAACGCACGCCCGAGGTACCCGGCAAGTCGGCGCGCTCGCCGCTGACGATGACCCAGCGGCCGGCTTGCAAATCCTCGTGGTAGCGGTCCAGCTCCAGCAACTCGCCGTCGCCGCCGCACACCGGCGTACTGATCGGCTCTTCGGCCAAGGCTAGCGCTTCGCTTTGAATAAGCACCGTGGTGGTACGCACTGTGCTGAACGGTTCCGGGTTGGTGCCGGTGGGTTCGCCGATCCAGGCCTTCTGGTCAGGCAGGCTGACCGCCAGGCTTTTACCACTCAGGCCGTAGGCGGCCAGCGAGCGGTGTTGCAAGGTGTCCTTATCCAAACGCACGACGATCTCGCTACCGTCGGCTTTGGCAATCACGATCCAACCGCCGGTGGTCAACGGATAATCGGCGTCCAGATACAACGTGGTGGGCTGATGGAATACGGCACCGGTAACGGACCCGGTGCTGGACGTAGCTGGCGTGTTATACGGATTGGCGATACTCCATTCGGCCAGCGAATAAATGCCGTTTACCAATACCGTCTGGCGTAAAGGCGCGTTATGTCCGAACGGCGCGGCCTTGCCGCGCAACGCGTAAACCGTCACCGGCCCGTCCAGCGTGATCCGGGTATTGGCGGTCGCGGCGGCGAGATGTGTGCGCAAGGCCGGACTGAAGCGCTTGGCGATGGCGTTGTTGGCATCGGCCACCGCATTCAAGCCTTGGGTCGCGTAGCGCGCGGCGACATCGGTCGCCAACAGACTGGCGCGAAAACTCAGCTCTCCGCCGGTTACGCCACCATCCCCATCACCGCCACTGCCCGCATTCGGGTCCAATAGCGGTTCGGCAAAGAATTGGCCGGCTAAACCGCGGGGCAAGGCCGCCTGGTTGCGGGGCTGTAGCGACGGAGACTGAGTCAAGCCGGCGATAATTTGCCGGTAATCCTGCAAACCTTCCAGCGAAATACGAAGATAGCTGAGTCGGGGCACTCTAATGCCGTCCACCGACTTCACCGCATACGCCAGTTTCCGGCCATCCCGGCTCAACGCGATTTTGCTGCCGTTGGCGGCGATCTCCAGCAGCCAGGCGCCGCCGTCGGCCAGCGAATACAGCGTCAAGCCGACCTGCTCCGCTTCGTCTGTATCCACGCCGAAATGAAAATCGAAAAAGCCCGGCTCACCGCTGCCGTCGTCGAGCAACAGCAATTGATACGAGTCGTTAATGACGTCCGACCAACGCAAG
Source organism: Methylomonas sp. BG-2 (assembly GCF_057766305.1). Classification (NCBI taxonomy): domain Bacteria; kingdom Pseudomonadati; phylum Pseudomonadota; class Gammaproteobacteria; order Methylococcales; family Methylococcaceae; genus Methylomonas; species Methylomonas sp. BG-2. Next base: position 6,319 of record NZ_JBYMAP010000119.1, read on the forward strand.
CTGCCGCCGAGCGGCGTCACGCCGATCTGAAAACGTACCAAGGTGCGGTCGTGCTCGGGTTCCGGCAAGACTTCGCCAACCCGCAACAGCGCCGGCTCGTTGCCGCCGATCTGGATCAGCAGCGGATCGTCGACGTTCAGCTTGGTACTGATGCCTTTTAGATAAACGCGCGGCCCGCCGGGATCGAAAAACATCGACAACGGCGTTTGCGGGCGGCTCAGGCGCGGTTTCAAGGTGTTCCAGGCGGCGCGCGCCTCCAGATCGTCGCTGGTCTCGAAGGTCTGCGGCAACTCGCCCGGCGCCGGCAGACTTTGTACTTTCGCGCCTTTGGCTATCAGGCTGGGACCTTCGAATTTATCCTCCAAGCCGTAGGCCAAAAACACGCTGGCCGCGACGCCTGGCCTGGGCCGATAACCGATCAGCCGGGCCAATTCCAGCACCGAGCGCCGCTCGGTGGCGGTGCGCAGATAGCCTTCGTTGGCGACGCGTTCCTGGTAAAAACTCAGCACGTCGGCGAGGCTGGCCCAGCCCGCCAGTAGCGCGATCGAAAAATCGTCGGGCTGGCGGCTGGTCAAGGCCTGCACCGGATAACGGCCCGCTTCGCCCGGCTCGGCCAGATTCAGCGAGGACAGCCGCGCCAGCGCCGATTCCAGAAACGAGTGGTAGTCGCCGATCCGGTAACGCAAGGCCGGCAAGCCGGGCCGATTTTCGATGGCCGCCGGCACCGTGCTATCGATGCCGGTGCAACAACCGCAAGTCGAAAAGGTGTTCATCGTCCGCCCTCCATATTCAGCGTCAATAGTCCGCGTTCCGGAAAACCTTTATCGTTGTCCAGGCGGGCGATTTCCAGCGGCGCCAGCGTCAATACCCCGCTAGCGACGGCATCGCCGGCCGCTTCGAACAGGCGCCGCAACTCGACCACTTCGACGCCGGCCACGCCGGCCTCCGCTTGCGCCGCCGCGACGATACGGCTCAAATACACACCGTCGCCGAAACTGAGATGATCCGGATGAAAAAAGCCGCGCCGGCCGTCGGCCAAAGCGCGGTTGCTGAACAAGCTTTGCAAGCCGGCCCTTACCTGGCTTTGTAAAAAGCCGGACCGGACGCAGACCTTCAAGGTCAAGGCCAGCGGTACTTGCCGCGCGGTGACCACTTCCAGGTCGTGGCCGATACGCCGGTAGCGCCGCAAATGCCGATCGATGCGGCACAGCAAGGACCGGCAATCGGCGCTGGCCGCGTAGGCATCGACCACCACCCACATCCGGTAGCCGCTGCCGTTCCAACGCAGCGTCGCGGCGGCTTTTTGCACTTCGGCGGCGAAATCGCGCATCACGATATCCGCGTAGTCCTGTTCAGTGACGGCGCGTTGCAACACCCGCCGAAAGGCCTGCGGTGCCAGCAAACGCGCCTGAGCCACCGGCTCCGCCGCGACCCCGCCCTTGGCTGGCAGCGGATTGCGCGCCAAGATGGTCGCGCCGCCGGGTAAGCGGTCGCGGAACACGATGCGTTTAATCGCCTCGGCACCGACCAACCCGGCCGGGCCGTTGCCAACTCGGTAGCTGGCCGCGAAACGGGTGCCGGGCTGGGGTCTTCGGCCTTGTTGGCCGTCGCCGAAGCGCAGCCAGGCGACCGCGTCGTCGTCGATTTCGACGGAAAAGTGGCGGTCGCCGGCGTTGCTGTTCAACAAATCGGGCTGCGCCGACCAAACGGCCGGCGTGTCGCAAGCGCCGAGATCGGTTTCGGTCAAGGTCAACCAAGGCAGAGCCAGGCGGACATCCTGACCCGCTAACGCGGTGGCCTCGACGACTTGCGCTTGCGTGCCGCACGGGTCGGGCTGACGACAAGCCGGTAGCGGCTGGACGTGGGTCAATTCAGGCTGGCTCAAGCGCGGCCGAAAGCGCAGCGGCAAGGCTATCGGTTCGCGCACGCCGCAGTCGCCGCAATCCGGCATGTGCCAGCTGCCGGGCACCGCTTCCAGTGTTTCGGTCACGGTTTCGCCGTGATCGACCAGCAGCACATTGCCTCGGGCCACGCTGACACCGGTCAGCAACGAACAGTCGTCGTCCTTGACCGCCGACAAACACAACGCAAACGGCAAGGCGTCGGCCCGGCCCCAGCGGATATCGACGATGAAACGACCGGTCAACGGATCGACGCCCTCCTCGACCGCGATCAGCCGCACCGGATGGCGATGCTTGGGATCGGCATCGGCGCGGTTGCCGGTGTGTGGGCCGAGCACTTCCTCGAAGATCAACACTTCGCAGACTTGCAAATGCAATTGCCGGCTTTCCAAGCCGGGGTCCAGCAGAGTGGCCGAAGTTGCACCCTTGGCCAGACAGCATTGCGCGTCGCCCCAGGTATAAAATTCGATGGCATTGTGCGCCGCGTACCAGTGCAGGGTTTGTTTGGTCGGCACCAGCAGGGGTTCGTACACCAGATACGGTTGCGGCAGGGTTTTCGGTAAGTCCTCGGCCTTGAGTAAAACCGCGTCGTCGCTGTCACCGAATGCGGTAACGAAAAACACATCGGCACTATCGACCACCAAGTCTTGCGATACCTCCAGGCACAGCCAAGCCCTGGCGTTGCAACCCTCGTGCAAGCGGTAATCGACCAAGCGGGCGTGGCGCCGGACCGAGATCCGCCGCCGCGAGGTGTCCAGATACGCTTCGCTGGCGACGGCGTCCTGGTAGTAACTGAGATGGTCGCCAACGTAAGCCAGCAGTTCGACCAGCGTCACGCCCAAATCCGGCACGTGGCGTTCCCGCCAATCCGGCAACGTCAATGCCAGCCGGTCGTAAATCAATCGCCGGAAGCTGGCGTAATCCTTGGCCAGATAATTGATTTCCGGTCCTTCCGCCGCCGGCTCCGTGCAGCCTTGAACCGGCTTGCAGTCGATTTCGCCGCCGCAAGCCACCTTGAAATTAAAATCCAGACAGGCGTAGCGCGGATCGAAGCCGGCCAAAGTCCGCTCGGTAGGCCGGCCCTGTTCGTCCAGCGCCACCGCGCACAAGCGATAGTTGGAAAAATCGCCGTAACGGTCGACACCAACCCGCATGTAGTCGTCGCGCTCCGGATCTTCGTCGCGAACGATTTCGACCGACACTACCCGGATGCCGGTAATCCGTTCGCCGCCGAGGATGCGCAGATTCGCGGCCTCGAGGCGTTCCGGCGCCTTGCGCAGAAAAAACACCGTCAAGCTCAGTTGGTCGTCGCCGACTTCCAAATAATCGAAGCCGTTCAAGCTTTCGCTGGCCCGGACCAGCGCGCGGCGGCTAGCGTCTCGGCACAACAAGGCCGAGGCGCTCATGTCGGACTCCTGAGGAATTCCGCGCTACGGACCTCGCCGCTGCGCTTGACCCGGTATTGCACCTGCACCCGCAGGATCGAATCCTGACTGGTCACTTCCAAGCCCAGTACGTCCAGCACGTCGCCCAGCCAGCGCTGCAGGCCGGCTTGAATCGTGAATTGCAAAGTCGCGGCCAATTCGGGGCTATTCGGCGCGAACATCAGCTGCAACAAGCCGCTGCCGAAATCCGGTCGATTGACGCGTTCGCCGTTGTTGGTGAACAGGAATTGCTCGATCATGTCGCGGATATGCTCGTCGTCATTCGTGACGGCGGTACGCCCGCGCTGATCGAAATGCAAAGGAAAATCGACGGCTATCATGGCATCCTCACAGCGCGCTGACGCGGGTTTGGGTTAATAAAATCAACAGCGGCGTCGCGGTCGGCGCGCAGATCGCCTGACTGCTTTGCACCACCAGCGGTTGGCCGTTGGAGGTGACCCGGGTGGTACCCATCAGCCATTGCCCGGTCACGCAGGGGCCGTTGGCGGCGGGCGGCGGCGGCAACGCGCAGCCGGCAACAATATACGGCGCGGTCATCAGCACGGTCGGCTGGCCGCTGACCGTCACGCGCGGATTGGGCACCGTCGGCGTCGCCTGACCGCCGTGGGCGCATAACACCTGCGCGCCGACATGCACTAAAAAGCCCGCCATCTCAGGTCACCACCAGCGCCAGTTTGTTGATCATCACCGCCGGGCCCAGCATTTCCAGGCTGGCGCCCTTGCCGTTGCTGATGAAGATACCGGCGTCGTTGACCACGATGTAAGCGCCGGTGGTGCTGCGCAAAATCACGCCCCCGGTGGTCGGAATCGGCGGCATCACCGGCGGCGGCGGGGCCGGCGGCAGGTCGCTGACGATGATGCCCTGCTGCAACAAGGACTGAATCACGATATTGGGATCGGCGGGATTGCCGGCCAGCGCCGCCAGCGGAATATCGGTTTGCAGACCCCAGCGGCAACCAACCCAAATGGGCTTGTCCAGATCGCCGTGTTCGAACTCTATCCACACCCCGGCACCGATCGGCGGCACCATGTACACGCCCATCGGCGGCCCGGTCGGACCGGCCAGCGGCACGCAAGGTTCGGCAAAGGTGGTCGGAATCAATGAATTGACGTCCGGCACCAGCGCCTGAATCCGCCCGCGTTGTTCCGGATCGACGTTGTTGACCACGGTGCCGCGATATTTGCCCCAATATTTGTTTTCTTCGTTCATACCGGCAGCCTCGGCGTGTTGGAAATCAGCCCGTCGCGCGACAGCGTGAAGTTTTGTTTGTATTCGCCGTGTTTCAGGTTGTGGGTGACGCTATCGACGTAATACAAGCCGTCGTAAGCCAGACCGGCACCGCGCACGCCGACCACCATCCGCGCCCGCAAAGCCCGACCGTAGCGCAACACGTCCATCGAGCCGCTGCCGGTAATCGCGTTGGCGGAGCCTTTCAGCATTTGCCCGACCATCAGATTGACCACCCCCGGCGGGTCTTCGCCGGCGACTTCCTTGGCGAACCTGACCTTGGCGGGCGGCGTCGGCCGCGCGCCCAATGGCGGCTGAAAAATGCTGATGTTGGGTATCGGCACCGGGATCGGGATTTTATGGGTGATCGGGTCCATCACCGTGACGATCAGCACTTCCTTGGCCAAACCGTTCAACGAAAAACTCAGGCTGTCGACATTGCTGTGCGCGTCCATGTTGACGGTCAAGGCCGGCTGCGGAATCGGCAGCCGGATATTGGGGCCGAAGTAAGCCAGACTCTGGCCCGGCAACGGCCCGGATTCGACGTAAAACACGTAGCCGTTGCGCGCCGCCAATTTTTTGATATGGGCCAGATCGGTGGAATCCTGGGATTTGTAGCCCTTGGTCGGCGACATAAAATTCAGAAACAGCGGCGGCGTCACCAGCGGAATCACCCCGAAGGCGGCGTACGGCGCCAGGATCGTCAGCATTTGCAAGGTATCGTCCATGCCCGGAAACGGCCGTTTCAGTTCGACGATGTCCATCAGCACGCTCAAATCCTCGCCGGTAATGGTCAGCTTGGCCTGACCCGGCTCGCTGCTCGGCGACATTTCCTGGCGGGTGACGATGCCGTCGATCAACACGTTGGGGACGCCGTTCAGCGTGACGATGACCATCACCCGCGTCGTGATCGGGTCGAAATAACCCGCCGGCAGCAACGTGGTGGTCAGCAACGACCGGGAGCTGACCGCAAACACTAGCTGAAACCCGCTGCGCTCGCCGCCGCTGTTGACCTGGACGCTGGTCAAGGCCTCGATCACCGCCATCGGCGCCGGTATCGGCACCGCCGGACCGATCAGCAAGGTCAGGTTGATGCCGTTAAGCATTACCCGGCCCCGGAATGCCTTCCGGCAAGGTGATGCGCAATTTGCGACCGGCTTGTTCCAGCTCGCACGGTTGCAGAGCTCGGTTGGCATCGCACAGCCGCCAGAACTGTTCCGGGTCGCCCAGATAGCGGGCGGTGATATTGTCCAGCCGCTCGCCCTGAGTAACGGTATGTTCCTGCAGCAGTTCGAAGCGTTCCGGCGGCGGTACGAAGCGGCGGCGCAGATAGGCGATCTTGCGACCGTCGGCGCTTTCCAAAATCGCGGTCGGAATGCCGTAATAACGGCTGCTGGGCGGAAACGGACTGGCGGTTCCGCCGGGTTGCAGAAGTTGTTGCAAAGCCAGATTCGGATCGGTCATCGTCGTCTCCTAAATACCGCTGATGCCCAGCGCCGCAAACGCGCCGCCGGCAAATTTTTGCGCCAACTGCTCCTTGTTTTGCAGGTAGCTGATAAACAGGCTACCGCCCTTGTGATCGAAGCCGATGTCGTTGACGCTCAGCACCCGCAGGCCCAGACTGAGTTTGGCGCGTATCGGATTCAAGGCGGCGTCGAAGGCCTCCTCGGTGATGCTGAACTCGGTCAGCCGCACCGGCACGATGCGTTGCTTGCTCCAAATGAACAGCATCAACGCCGCTTCGGCCGGGGCGATTTCCAGGGTGCCGGCGCGCGCCAGGCTATTGGCGGCCTGCAACTGCGCACTGCTCGGGTAGACGATCAACTCCAGCGCCGCCAGTTGCGGATGCAAACCCACTTGGGTCGCCAGACCGTCGGCGATTTCCAACTGCTCGGCGGCATCGATTTCGGCGTCCAGCTTGATGGTTTCCACCGGCGGACCTTTCAGCCGCAAGGCTTCCGAGCGGTCGCCGCTGTCGGCGCCGATACCTTGCACTTGCAAGGAGCGGGTGATCGTGTCCGGGTTGTACTGCAAGGCGATGATGCGCCGCACCGCGCCGCTGCCGGGATCGATCAGCACCACGCCGCCCTTGACCAGTCTCGGCGAGCCGGGGAAACCGCTCATGAGCGTTCTCCCGGTCGCCGGCAATAGAGTCGGAATCGGTCAGGCCTATCGGCGGAGAAATCTTTTTGGGCAATGGCGGGCATCGTCGGCCTCCCTAGGTTTAGCGGCGCGTTCATAACGGCTCGCCGAATTCCGCGACGACCGGCGCGTGATCGGATTCCGGATAGAGTTTGTCGTTGGCGAAGGCGACCGACTCGTCGTGCAACGCCTCGTTGTGGACTTCGGTGCAGCGGTAGTTTTTTAGCAGCGCCCTGGAAATCAGGAGGTGATCAAGCATTTCGCCCTGGCCGCGATGGTAAAGACTGAAACGCGCGCTTTCCGGC
>NZ_JBYMAP010000120.1:0-13119 GCF_057766305.1 Methylomonas sp. BG-2
ATAGAATTCTGTATTAAAGCCATTCTTCTGAATGTCAGCCATACCACCGAAACCAGCCCTCAAACTTGAGAGTCGCCAGTGGCCGGCGTTCAAAGTTTGGTAGAGTATGTTGTATCTGAGTTGGCATCAAGAGACAAAATTTTCAGGGGTTCTGGCTTACAACCCCTGAATGGGATAGAAAATGCACTGCTGAACGCATTGAAGCGAGATTGGAATCGGATACGAACCTCGACATGACGACAAATTGATCGTCAGTTTGCGTAGGAGAGACAAAAAAGCAACGCTCTACATTTAGGCAACATCAGTCGATGAGACGTCTTGCATTTTAGTTGTAAAAGGTTTAAAAAAGTTGTAATAAACAACACCGAGGTTGGCGCCGATGTCAAAAACGATCAACACGGGGGTCAAGCTTGATGAGACGCTCCATGCTCGCCTTAAAGCGCTTAGCACCGCCAAGGAACGCACACCCCATTGGCTGATGAAGGCGGCTATTGAGCAATATGTGGAGCGTGAAGAAGCCTACGAGCGGGAAAAGCGCGAAGACCAAGAACGCTGGCAACGCTACAAACTGACCGGCCAGGCCATTTCGAACGAAGCCGTTGACGCCTGGCTGGCCTCCTGGGGCAGTGAAAGCGAATTGCCGTGTCCAAAGTAGTTTGGTTGCCCGAAGCTGTAGAAGACACCCGGCGCTTACGCCAGTTTTTAGAAGATCAAAGTCCGGCAGCGGCTGCCCGCGCCAGTCAGGTGCTGCGAGCCGGGGCTAGGCGCCTGGCCGAATTTCCGGAAATCGGCCACCCCCTGGATGACGGAACCAACCGCCGCGAATTGTTCCTGCCATTCGGCACGGGCGGATATATCCTGCGCTATAGGTTGGACGGCCAGATTGTGGCGATTATCCGGGTCTGGCACACCCGCGAGCAACGGTATCAAGCCGATTGATGTACAACCTCCATTTCAACCTTGGTTTGGCGATCCAGAATGCGTGATTGAACCGAACGTGCGGTGATTTGTTGGCAGCGTGCGGTACTTCTCATCCTGATGACGCTTCCCAGATTATATTAGGCGCATTATGGCGAGCGTTACAACCGTGAGAGCGTGGCATGGGCATACAAGATCGAGACTATTACTGGGAGAAACATCAATCGGCGTCGAAGCCAGGTGGCAATGATTTTGGCTCTTCGCTCAGACACATTAACCGTCCGAATCCGCCCCAACGGAAATCTGGAAGTCTGAAATACCTTTTAATACCGGCATTGGTGCTGTCCAGTCTTTGGCTGGGGGCCGATCGACTTTTAAAACAACGAGCAGCCCGCCCGCCAGCATCCCCAAGCCTTTCGATTCCTCTGGGCAATCCGGCTGATGTCCCCATTTCAGGGGGGCTTGAAATAACAGCCGATCGCCAAGGACACTTCCGAGGAACCGTACTGATCAATCATGTGCCGATGCCTTTTTTGATCGATACCGGAGCAACCATCACCTCGATTCCAGCGAATTTAGCCTACGCCGCCAATCTGCCCGTGGGTAGGCCCGTCAATACCAATACGGCCGGCGGGAAGGTCGTCGATCGACTGACGCAAATCACCAGCCTAAAAATTGGCAACGCCGAAATCAGCAATCTCGATGCAACGATCAATCAGCATCTGGACGAAGTGCTCATTGGCATGAATACCTTGAAACTTTTCACCATCACCCAGAGCGGTAATACCATGACCTTGGTGGCCAACGGTTCGTCACCGGAACAAATTATTAGAGCCCCAGCGATTTCCTCGATCCCAATTCGGCCCAATACACTGGCCGCCGAGCAACCGATCGCTGCACCGGAGGTCAAACGAGTGACCAAGGTGAAAAAGACTGTAACTTGCAATGCACAACAAGTCTGCACGACGACGTACAGCGACCACTAGCGTTGTTTGATACTTCAGAGTAGTAAAAGATAGCTAGCTATAAGATATTTTGCATAGCTAGCTATCTGCTAGAGGCGTTGCGATTGATTGCGTATTCCGATCGCAACGCCGCCACCGATTCCTATACAAACCCAGCCAGATTTTGAATGCCTTGGATCGGCCACTTTGAGACGCTCGACGATTCCCAACGAACTGCAGGAAAGTCTTGATAAAGCTGCCAGTCAGATTCAATAGCCACATGCACCGAGATGAGCTTTCAGGAACATTTGTAATCTAAAACAAATCGGAAAATCCCCGCTTCCCGGCGGATTAAGTTCCTTAAACCCAAAGCCTGAAACCTCGTGTCCTTGTGCATGCCTTTTTTGTAAGCATCTTCAATTTTCACCGCATCTTCGTTGTCAGTGGAAAATTGTTGTTCGGATAACAATCTAAGATTATCTGCAAATTCCAACGTCAGGTTAAACACTTCGGTCTTAGCTTGAACCACACCAAAGCTGGTAGGCAACGATTGCCTTTCAATGGTTGCTGGAAGTTTATTTTTAACGCCAAGCAAATCCTGTCTACAGACTGAAAACGAAAAGAGTTCATCGGAAAAGAATACCGTCTCGGGCTTGATCGACAACCGAAATAGACAATCTCGGCGGCTTTCCAAGACCAACTCTCTGCCGACGAGTGCGGCAGACAGTTCAATCAATTCCTGACCAATCGACGACTTTCCCACCGCTTCGACCCAACCGAAAGGATGTAACACGATATCGGCTGATAAGGACTCGAAAGCAAAACCCCGCAAATGGGCCGCCAAACCTAATACCAAGGCTAATTGCCGGCTATTCAACCGCAGTTCCAAAGGCTTTTCCTTGCCCAATACCCCGGCTAAAACCGGCTTGCCGGGAGCTATCGGTAAAGTAATGCCGAATTTATCTTTATCCGATAAATAACCGGCAACGAAACTATCCGGCAACTCTGCCAAGGCAGCGACCAATGCGGCACGGTCGCCGTCGAAATCGTCATAAAGCGCTTTGATATAGGGAATTTTGCCGTCACTGGTGTCGCCGCGAACAAGGTCGTCCAGCGAAATCCAGGCAAGCCGACTATCGTTCTTGATGCGCTGCTGCAAAAACAAAAAACCGTCCAGCGTCAATTCGATCCTGAAAATATCCAGATAATATTCGGTGAGGGCATGATTCGGTGCCGCACCCTGCACTTGCCGGTAAGGCTTCAAACTGCGCCAAGGTTGGAAATGGTAATGTTCGCCAAACAGCAAACCCGCTTCTTCCCGTAACTCCCGCTTCAGGGTTTGCGGCAAGGCATCTTTAATCATTTGAGCATTCGGAGATTGCAAAGTGCTCAGCAATGTCGCTTGGTCTACGATGCCGGCCACATCATTTTGATTAGCCCGGCCACCGATCAAACCGTAATCACCGGCGGATCTATCGAAGCGTTTTTGGGTGTCTTCACGCTGATAGAACAGAATTTTGCCGTCCAGCTTGATGATGCTCCAGGCCACGTAACAGTATCGAATCGGTGGCGCCTGATGGCGGGCATGATGTTCGAGACGGGCTTGTTCGATGGCTTTAAGCACATTGCGTTGCTGTTCTTTTTTATCGTCGGCGATGCTCTGGGTATGCCAAAAATTGACTGGGAACAGTCGAGAATCGGCATCGCTCATCGCCGTCAGTACCGACGTTGCCAACAATTGCGCCGGAAACGACACGAAACACCAATGGCCTTTCGCCAGCGCTTCGGGCTGCAACACCGATAAAGTCCCTAGCAAGCACTCGCATAGCTCGACCGTTTGTTCGGCAAGCGTTCGGTCAAGCCCATGCTCCACGCACAACGCATCCACCAAGTGACGGCGCTCGACCGCATAAAAATCGCCTTCCTCCTCCGCGTGGCGGGGCAGATGGCCGAGCAGGGTTTTGATTAAATCGCTAGTCGTCATTGATTCGGGATTGCAGAAAGCACCAAGATCTGACCGTACTTATTCGCTACTGGCTTCGACATTGCTAATGACCTCATGCAGCAAGGTCGGACGCACATGTAGCGAAGTTTGTTTTGGAATGGCATTCAGCAAGGCCAAGACTTCGGCTTTTGTCAGACGCTGCCGGCGTATGGCTCTGATCAACACACCCAGGGTGCCGTGCGCGGTAATATTCAAACTTTTGGCGGCCAACCGTGCAGCCGTGTCGTCGGTCAGAAGCAGGCAATCGCCACACTCAATACACAGGTGCAGGGCTTCCTGTTCGCCGGCATGCAGGCTATAAAGCGGCGTTAGCGCACTAACGACGGTTGAGTGCTGCCTGGGCGACTGACGCACAAGCCAGTCATATTCAGATTTCAACGCCAACGGCCTGTGCTGTTCGACTTCCAGCCAAACGGTTTCCGGAACCAGCACTTTGCCGAAATCCGCCAACAATTCCAGGCAACCGAGTTCATCCAGATGAATAATGGGGCCGGCGTCGGCAATAACGACCGGGTTAATCATGCCCATGCAGGCCCCAATCGACATCATCGCGAATGAATTGCTCGCTCATGGCTTCACGGTGTGATTCCAGATAACGGCGCATCGCCTCGGCGATCAATTCGTCGATATTGGTTACCCAGCCTTGATTCACCAAATATTGCGCTTGTTGCAGGAGTTGGTCGGGGATTTGGGTTTGTAGGGTGGTCATGGGTTAGGTCTCGGGGAGAAGCTACAGTGATAAATATGTCGAGCAAGGGCTTCAATGTACGGTTTTTCCAGATAGTTAAAACCGTAGAATTTAATTTCAAGTGTTTTCTTTTGATTACTGGTACCCACGTAAGGATTAGATGTCGTGAGCCAAAACATTTGATAAATCAATTCAGAAAACAACTGTTTATCATCTTTTAAATGCGAATTGCTTTGTTGGATATTATTTGCCAACTCATTGAAATAAAAACCGTCATTTATCTTAACTCCATCCTTACCTTTTTCATCTAGCACCTTGTTTTTAAGATCAAGATAGGTTTTCGCTATATCAGGTTTAAGTAAGTCATTTTTCGCCTTATCCTTAAAAAGTTGTTCAGTTAAAGCATGAGAAAATAAAGCAAGCAAGATTGTTTCGTAAGACTGAACCTTCGAATCAAAGTCGAACATAAGCCGCAAGTTAATTATGAATAAGTAAGCAAGGAGCTTTTCGTCAATACAACTGAATAATAACGAATTATGAGAAACCCAATTCCGTACGTTTTTCATAATCCAAGCCAATTCCTTTATCTTCTTAGGATCGGTTGCCTCCCATTCATGCGATAAGGTTCTGATGAATAACTTGTAAAGCGCTAGTTTGTTTTCAGGTTCGCGTAAAGGCAAGAAGTTTTCCAATATTTGAAAATAACTAATAATATCTTCGTGCTGAATGCTGTCTTGCTTGGGGATGAAATTATTGAAATATACATTTTCTTTTGGCAGGGATTTTGCAAGTTTGCAACCTTCAATAATTCCTCGCCGCAACCGAGAATAAGGATCATCATACCGTTGTTTAACCCATTGCTGAACAACGTTATCCGATTTCTGATAAATCTTCGGTAACGCCATTCTGGCCGTTTTGAATGCCTGTTGGATGGTTTGGGTGTTTTCGCCGTGATTGGAACAGAACAGAATATGTTCTTTGGGAAAGCCCAGTTCAACCACCAATTTGGTATACAAATAAAAGCCAGCGATCTTCTTTAATTCGCTACACGCATTTTTTTGCAACGCCTCGTCTTCCGACTCAACTCCTTGAGGTTGGTATCCTTCAAAATTAACCAACAAATTCAGAACATCTTGATTGATGCCGTCATCGCCATACGCTGGAAGATCAATATCCAGAATCACATAATCGACGGTGTCCAATTTGCTGCAAATAAAATCCAAACCATCCTGAAAGTTCAATTCAATAAAAACGCCTTGGCTTTTAAAATTGTATTTCAACGCCTGCCTTTTGTCATCAAACAAACCTTCATCCAGTACGCCGCCAAACACATTGGCGGCGGTTACTCTGGCTTCGTTTTCAAAATCCTCCACCCATAAAAAATAACTCATTATTCACCTTCCTAGCTTGAGATTAACAGTTGATCGGCAATGGCAAACTCCATGAAAAAATCGTCCTGGGGCTTGGGCTTGCTGAATTGGCTGCCCGTGATCCGCGCCAGTGCCGACAAAAAGGTATGCCCTTTGCCGCTACCTTTAAGCCTGTCACGCTCACTCCGCTGACTGGGGTTGCGGCAACTCAATACCTGAAACCCGTCACGCCCGAGCCATTCCACTACCACTGGCTGAGCCTCCGCCGAAGCGTAGTATTTGAAGGCGTTGACCAAAATTTCATTGAGCAGGATGGTCAAAAACGATTCGGTGATGCCGTATTCCTTGAATTGTATATCGGCGCGCTCGAATCCCTGAATTTCCAGCTTGAAAAAGCGTTGTTCCAGCCAAGCCAGCCGTTGTTCCAGCGTGGCCGATTCGCTCAAAAGCTGGGCATAGCTTTGTTCCCATTCGGCTTGCAATTGCCTCTCCAGTTCGAAATGCTCTTCGTTCCAGGCTTTATAAGTCAAATCGCCAGCGCATAGTTCATTCGCTTTGGCGTAACGCAGATAGTGTTGCTGAATTTTTTCGGTAGCGGACACCGACAGCAAATGCAGCAAAATCATGTCCAAGGTTTTACTGAATAGCAGGGTCAAATTGCCATTGCCTTGGCAGTCTTGCTTGAGCTTTTCCTGAAGCGTGTCGGCATCGGTGGAAATGATGCTGAAAATGTCCAGCAAGCCGCGCATGGTTTGCGCCGCTTGAATGTACAGCTTGGGCTGATGTTCGTGACTGGTGTTGTAAATGATCGCATCGAGCGGACTGCGGAATTTGTGAGCGAACATGGACATGGTTTCTTCGAGCTCGCGTTCTTTTGCCATCAAACTTTGATTGGTTTTTTCGAGTTCAAGCTGTTGAAAAAGGATAGTGCGAAACGGCTTAAATAATATCCTTTCATGTGCGGTTACCTCACTTAACAAGCCTTCAATATTATCCTCAGCCAATAAATACTCGCCAGATTTAACAAATACTTCAAGGCGGATCGATAAAATAAAGTATTTGTCAATCCATAAAAAAGGATAACGTCCGTGAAGACCGTTACACAATAGCTCGCCCAATTCATTTGAGTTCCAATATTTTGCTCGTGTTTCCACGTCATAAATATCCGCTTTCTTCTGGCAGGAAAATATATCTAGGTACATATGGATTAATTGCTCACCCAAATGTTCATCGTAACCGCCATCGTTTCCAAGTTCGTCGAAAAAGGGTCCATTACAAGCCTCTTCAAAAAAACGAATCGCCAATTCTTCGTTTTTTTCCATACCTCTCCCTGTCCAACACATCAAACCAAGAAAAAAATTTGCCATTGCCGCGTGAGGGCCAGTTGTGTTCTCCCTGCAAAACCGCAAAACATAGCTTTCACAAGCTTGGATATTATTTTTCTCCCACAAAACCCCAGGAATAATCAATCGAATCCCTGATTCCACCAGCCAATTTAAAGCGTCTGGGTAGCCTTTCTTTGCAGCATCAATCATCTCTTCCATACCACCTTCATAATCCTTTTCTGCACCGAATAACTTTTCCTTAGCAAGATCATAGTTGAGCTTTCCAGATTCGAAACCTCTACGAATTTCAACGATATCAATCCCGAAGATAGTATCCGTGGTTTGATTATTGTCGGTTTTTTTCGGATCGAATTCATTCGAGTTAGAAGCGTTGTTTGTGTTCATGCCGGTGTCCTTTGGTTTTGTTCGGTGTGGTTTGGCAACAGACTGGCAGGCCATGGGCCGGTCATCGAGCCTTAAGCAATTGGATTTGGTCTGTCAGCGGCGTTAGCGATCAATAGCCTCGACTCTCAACGGCACATGTAATTCTCTCCCCACGTCTTGCAGCATTTTTATCGCAGTCGGTTGATTGAAATGCGTGGTGACATACCAGCCTTGATGAAATTTTTGGGTTTGATAGCCGCTTGCTGGGGTTCTGGCTAATAACGGTATACCGGAAAGCTTTTTGTTGAGTCGGGCGACTTTATCCAAGCCCAGCGTTGCCAGGGTTTGCACAAAGGTATCCGAAATCGTGGCTTGTTCGATGGTTTTTGCACCGACCGTTACCTTTAGTTTGCCACCCGACTTGCGAGTGTGTCGGCGAGTATGTGCCCGAACGGGTCGGATAACGGCTTTGCTTGGTTGTTTGTCACCGAAGCGTTTTAAACAGGCTCTCAATTCCGCCTCCAACGTCTGCAAGCGTTTACAGTCTTCCATTCTCGCTGTTACCGACGCGAAATCTCCCATAAGACTTGCTTCGGCGCTTTCGATTTTTAAGTCATCGGCTGCGTGACCAATGGCGGCAAACAATTGGTTGAATTGTTGGTTGACGGTTTCTGGCAGTCTGTTCATGGTTTTGTTCTCCGGCTGTTTGTTCGGTTAAACGGCAGTATCTTCAATGCCGTTTCGTAAAGTTTTAATCGATACCAATATTCATCATGGACTTAGCCAATTACCAAGCCAGCTATTAAGTTGTGGACGGCGGGTTGCTGCTACCAGCACCCCGCCGTCTGAACATGGTGTGAAGTATCTTGAAAATTTGCGCTGTTGTAATGGGAGAACTGTGGGAGTTTTTACTGCGGCGCTTGCAATAGAGAACTGATTCTATTGTTCCTATTCAGGGATTTGGACTGGCAGCTTTGTAAATGAAGTTGACGCTGAAGATGTTCTTGTATACGGCAGGTTAGGGTCGATTGAGACAGTTCATCACTTCCAAAAGCTGTCATTCATCTATGGCATTATCATATCCGAATCGATAGCCCTGGTTTACATCGGAACCAGTGGCGGTTTTTAATCGGAATGCCTGGCTGATTTCGGTCGGGATCCGCAATTGATATCGGTTGCGCAAAAAAATACCCCCTCACGCAAGCGTCAGGGGGTATCCGTTAATCGCCGACCGATGGCTCGGTTTGCAATTTCTTCAAAATGCTGTCCAAGATGGCCGGCAATACTGCGCCGAACCGGCCTTGAAAGTCTAAGGTTTCCCGCTTGGCATAACGCCGGGCGGCAATCCCTAGTCGTTGCCGAACCCAGGGACTCGCTTTGAATTGGCTTCTCAGTCAGTTTCGGTACTCGGTGTTCCCGCCTTCCCAATCCGCCGGCGGCGAAAAAGGGGAGTCGGGATGGCCAGGTTCGGTATCCAGCGTTTGCACGTCCACGATGAATTTGCAGGTCATGACGGCTGTTCGAGGTCGGTTAACGTGGCATTCGCTAACGTGACGGCCGTCAATTGCCCATTCTGATCAATTTCCAATACAAACCGGTTGCCGTGTAGCATTTTGCATCCGGTTAGATCCGGCAAGAATCGTTTCAACGCGTCGGCCGGATCGTCGGCGGTATTCGCCACGATGAAGTGGGCGAATTGCTCGATATCCTGATCGTGACAAGGACCTTGATAGTCATCGTCGTTTTCGCAGAATCGCGACACCTGTTCCAGCACGTCTCCCCACTTTTCATGGCAGGGAATGATCAGCACGTCGTCTTGCTCGTTGCCGGTATAAGCACCGTGTGCATCGATGTCCACGCTATCGGCGCCGATCCGGATTCGGTAAGCCCGGCAAAACACCGCCGTGACCCAGACCCAGATGCCTTGAAATTGCGCGCGATGCGATTCGTCGAGGATCTCGCACTGCACTTCTTCTTGGCTCAAGTGCCGCAAATAGGGCTGCACCCAATGCCCGGCGTCCAACCGGTTATCGACCAGCACCCAGCCCTTTTTCCAGGCCAGCAAATATCTTAAGGCCCCATCGGACTGAAGATCGTCGTCAATCGTCACCAATTGCACTTGTCCGCTTTCGACGGCGGATTGGGTGATCGGTTGGTCAACCGTTTCCTCAAAGTCGCCAAACAGGCCAGTATCGCAGACCGGCGACCGTTGGATACGGGAGACCAGCTGCGTGGGCAGTCGATCGACATCGTTGAGCAAGCGCATCAAGCCGCACTCGCGTAGCACCGGGTAATAGGCCAGGAAATCGTCCGCGCTCAAGGCCGTTTTCAGTGCCGTGAGCTGGCTTTCGATCGCCGTGCCGATCGCTTCGCGAACTCGCTGAAGTACATCGGCTTCATCCACCAATTTGTCGCGATCCGGTAAGCGAGCCATGAATCGTTCGCTATCCAGATGCACGATATTGCCAGGGTAGCGGGTGTCCCCGATCCGGTAATAATGGCCTCGATAGACCGGTAGGCCTTGTAAATACACCAGGCAATCCCGGTAATACCGATAGCCATCGAGCAGGTTGGCCAAGCGAATGGCGCCGACCGCCGATGCCACGAACTCCGCCGCGCCGACAGCATCGACGGCGTGGGGTCGCGGTAACGGGACTCCGTTAAAATGCACCGGAATCGGAAAACCGGCCGCTAAGTCCGCCAAGGTATTTTCGAGCGGACCGTTGGCGATATCGACCAGCCGGATTTCGGTCAGACCGTTCCAAGCGGTCGCCGGCGAAACCTCCACCGGTTGAAACCCCAGGATATGATCGGTATCGACCGAAAAACACCCGCCCTTACTGGATAAGCCCAGATGCCGGCAGGCGAATAACGCCGAGAGAAAGCCCACGCCAAACGCGTGTTCTTTCGCAATCAATTCCACGTCCCAGCCGGACTCGGCAACGGTCAGCAGGGTGTCGAGCGAATCGATTCCGCAGCCGTCGTCCGTCACGGTCAAGGTGTTGGTTTCGGCGCAGTAGTCGAATGCGACATAACTGGCGCCGGCACGCCGGGCATTCTGCATCAGTTCACCCAAATACGTGGTCTGATGGGTGAAACTCCATTTCAGACTGTGGACTAATCGTTCAGCGTTGACTTTCAATTGTAGTGGTGCGTTCATGATTTTTTCCTCGATGGATGTTGAATTTCGGGAAAACCAAGACGCACCCCTGGCGGGGAATGTCCGTTTCCCCGAGTCATTGGGTTTAAAAGTCGATCGCTGAATTAACGCCGTTTAAATCGCTGGTAGCCTTTAACCAGCCAATATGGCGCATTCACAATGATGGCAACCATCAAAATCAGCGATCCTTCGACCGAAACAAACGCGAGTCCGAGTGTCGCTAATAGCGCAAACGTCATCCCGTAAAATTCGAATGATTTCTTCAAACTGGCTTGATTGCAGTCAATGCCGTGTGCTTGCAGCCAGTTTGCAAGCGAACAGCGTGTCCGCTTTAGACTGAACTGTTCAAGTACGGGCATCACGACGACTCCCGCGAAGTTCGAACGTCTCGGTCGCCAGACGAATCAACGTCGTGCGCCGTTGCGTATCGGTCACAATCCGAATACCGTCCGTGCCGGACAGCTTGAATTGCGACACGATCGGTCCGCCGCAGACGAGGGACAGGCCGTTTTCCTGTTCGTCGTCCAGATTGATATCGCCCCAATCGCCGCGAGCATGCCGATCCAACAACGCCGTCATGTCGACGCCGACATCGGATAACCGGGCCCGTACGGCGGCGGTGGTTTGTGAGGGGTAAGTCGAAAACATTGCATGCGTACTCATGGTGATTCCTCCTTTGAACAGCGAGTAGCGCAGCATCCCTGTACGGGACAGACTGCGCTCCCCGCCAGGGTGGATTGAAAAAACGATCGGGTTAATACTCGTCCGGCAACAACACCGTTGTCACCGAGTGGTCGGCTTCGGTAATGACCCAAACCGTGTCCTGTTCGGAAATCCGGTACACCGACATCAGTCGGCCGCCTTGTTCCAATGCAGCGTCGTTCAACGCACGATCCTCGGCGCATAGATCGCCCCAATCGCCGCAGGCGTGACGCGAGAGCAAGTGGCCAGGATCAAGCAACGTCTCTTCCAGTAGGGCGATCGCACCGGGCGTCGCCACGGCGGTGCCGAGCGAGAAGGGCCGCTTTTGCGGTTCGTTCCGGATCAGACGGACGGCGTAGCTATCCGCTATCCGCGCGTCGATCTCGTCCGACAACGCGGCCGTCAAACGCCGAATTTCATCGGTATCGGTATCGGCCGTTTCGGGCAAGGTCGCGCGGAGCGATTCCAGGATATTGCCGCCTTGACTGTCGTAGTCGGCCGTCAACACCCATTCGCAGCCCCAAAGGGCTAAGTAGACATAGGCTTGCTTCGGTCCGACCGCGGTGGCGTAGCACTTAGTGGCGATGGCCACGCTGTCGAGCGCAATCCAGCCTTGGTCCGTCAAGAATTGCTGTACGGTGCGTTTAATGGCATCGTCAGGGTTTTGTCGGTGGTCTGTCATGGTGTTTCTCCTAAGAAAAAGACCCGACAGGCACCACCCAAACGGGCGTGATACCCGTCGGGGTTCGATAAGGTTTGAGCCGCGCGCGGTTACTGCAACGCGTACCAATAGCGATTAGCTTCGGCTTCGGATAAAAACGCGGCCTTCAGCTTGTCGTTCAACCAGACTTGCCAGGGCAAGTCATCGCTTTCGCACTCTTTTACGCCGTGCTTGTCGATCGGCATCGCAAACCGTTTGCCCTGAATGAAGGCGGCAAACACATTCGCTTGCCGTTTGGTGGCAAAGCCGGCGTGGACTTGGCCGTCGATCGTGACCGACCACGGATAATCGACGTGCACGCCTGGTTGGACAGCAACGTCGCCGACCCGAAAAGTCGGGTGCTGGTAAAGGGTCCGAAACGGACTGTCGATTCGCACGATACAGTGGTCCAGAATGGCCGGACCGCCGGTTTCCAGTGGCTCGATCAGCAACGGCACCTTGATCTTGCCGCCCGATCGTCCGATGGTGCCGATGACGTCGTTCTCGTCGAACCAGGACTGTCCCGTTGCCGGGTCGCCATAGTACAAACGGATTTTCCGCTGGGTACCCAAGACCTCTTCGAGGATGTCGACCACCGCTTGCGGTGTCTCTTCGTGAAAACACGTACCGGACGGCCGGCGTTGGTAACGAATGGTATGGCCATTCGAGACGGTCAGTTCAATCATTGGATGTTGCATGGTGTTCTCCGTTGAATACGGGAACGCCACGCCCCCAGTCGGGAACAGACATTCCCGCAGGGATTGATCATGAGGCTCGCCGCGAATGCCGCGAAAAGCCGAAGGATGATTAAGCGGCTGGGTCTGAATCAGACAACCCAAGCGCTTCTTGAGCTAACGGTATCAGCGGGTCTAAGTCCGCCCAATCGATACTGCCGCCGGCGTCTTCACCACGCTGGTAGGCGT